>JAEHDA010000267.1 GCA_016880655.1 Rhodocyclaceae bacterium | reverse complement strand
GCCCGCCGCGGACGACAAGATCGCCGCCTCGCTGATGGAGGCGCTGGATCGGTCGGCGGCAAAATACAACGTGAGGCTTTCGGGCGTGAAACCCCGCGAACGGCGGCCGGTCTCGGTCTTCGAGGAGATATCGTTTGAGGTCAGTGCCCAGGGCAGCTACCTGCCGCTTTGCGAGTGGATGCTGGATTTCAACAACACTCTCGGCAACAACGTCACACTTTCCGATTTCGACATGAAGGTGGCGGAGGAGGGGAGGAAGGTCCAGGCGACCGTCAGACTCGCGCTCTACCGGCCGCAAATGCAGGGTGGGGTGACGAAGTGAACAGCTATCGACATGCCATTCTGATCATCATGGCCGTAGGCGCGAGCGCCTCCGCGGTGGCGGACGGCCGGCTGCTGCACCAGGATCCGTTTGCCCGGCCCGCCCTGGCCACTCAGGCTGCCAGCGTCCGGGGTCCGGGATCCGGTGGTGTCGAGTCGGCACCGGCATGGAGCCCGCAACTGGTCGCCGTCGTGGTCGCCGGCAGCGATTCACTCGTCAATATCGATGGCGCAATCGTCAGGATGGGCGAGGAGATCGACGGTCACCGCCTGGTGGCAGTGCGCGAGGAGGAAGCGGTGTTCCTACAGGGGAACAAGCGCACCGTATTGAGGATGAGAACAGCGTTGAAACAGGACAGGGAGCGCGGCAGGCCATGAAAACCGGAAGAATTGGTGCCTGCTGGGCAATCATCGGCTGCCTGCTACTGGGCAGTACTGTCGGCATGGCACAGACGAAGCCGGGCGAAACCGAGCGCGTGACGCTCAACTTCCGTGATGCTTCGATTCAGGAAGTGTTCGACATCCTTTCACGCAAGGACAGGAGCAATGTCATCGTTGGCAGGGGAGTGACCGGCAATATCTCGGTGAACCTCTACGACATTACCGTCCACGATGCAATCTATCGGGTCGCGGAAGCAGGCGGCTACGCCGTCGAATACCGCAACGGCGATTATGTCATCGTCGAACGCAAGGATGCGGGCATCGAGCATCCCAGTGGTTTCGTGCAGTTGCGAACCTTCAAGGTCCAGTATTCCGACCCGAGGCAAATCGCCGAAATTCTGACCAAGTACGTATCACGCACAGGGAAGGTGACGCCGCTGTTGTCACGCAGAATGATCGTGGTCGAGGATCTGCCCGATTTTGTCGAACGGGCGGCTCGGCTGCTTCAGGAACTCGACGTCGAGCCCAAGCAGGTGCTGATCGAGGCCAGGGTGCTTGAAATCACGCTCGACGACGGCGACATCTTTGGGGTGAACTGGAGCAAGGTTTTCGGCAGCGCCGGCAACAGCAGCGGCAGTTTCGGCACCAACGGCCTGTCGGCAGGCAGCGTGACGGACGGACCCAAGCGCGCCGGATTCTTTTTCAGCATGGTGAACAAGAATCTCGACCTGTTCCTGGAAGCTCAAGCGAGCAGAAGTCGCGTGCGAACCTTGTCATCGCCGAAGCTGTTGGCCTTGGAGAACCAGGAAGCCAAGGCCGTGATCGGCAAGAGCACCGGCTACAAGGTGACGACGACTATTAATCAGGTCACCACCGAGAGCATCCAGTTTCTCGAGTCCGGTGTCATTCTGAAAGTGACGCCATCGGTGGATCAGCTCGGACGGATACTGCTGAAGGTGCATCCGGAGGTGAGTTCGACCACCCTGAACGCAGGGATTCCGGACAAGAAGAGCACGGAGGTTACGACCGAATTCCTTTGCGAGGATGGTCAATCGGTCTTCATCGGTGGTCTGATGAAGAAGATCAGCAGCGAGGAACGAACCGGCGTGCCAGGGTTAGGGGACATTCCGCTCATCGGTCGCTTGTTTTCCACGACCAACGAGGCTGTGAACAACACTGAAACCGTGGTCATCATCACGCCCAGGATTGTCCAGGACTCACGTGCCGCCACGCGGCTGAGCGAAAGAAGCCTCAGCAAATTGGAAAGCGGAACGCGCCTGATCGTCGAGCATCAGCTGCGGCTGGCGCCGACCCAGATAGACCCCGAAGAAGACGCGATTCCTACGCCTCAATGAGAATGCGCACGACCGATCACGCGGCCATGCATTTGCCGCCAATCCTGTAATTGAACATAATACCGATTATGCGCTACAGGATCTTTGGTGCGCGCCACAAAGTCAGTCGTCGTGACACGCCTAGCCTTCAAGACCATGGTCGTGGAGTCCGGCACCAAACGCCAATTCCCGGACCCGAAACAATTCGTCCCTTGCAGCGGCCGCAAGCTCGAATTCAAGATTCTTTGCATGATCCTGCATTGCCTTCTCCAAGCGTTTGATTTCCCGCGCAAGATTTTTCGCACTCATCGCCTCATACTTGGCTGACTCCTGGGCCGCCTTCAGTTCCTGGGCGGCAGTTGAACTATCGTAAACCCCGTCAATGATGTCCTTGATCCGCTTCGTGACGCTTCTGGGTTCGATGCCGTGCTCCGCGTTGTAACTTGATTGCTTGAGTCGGCGGCGTTCCGTTTCGGCGATTGCCCGTTTCATCGACTCTGTCACCCGGTCGGCATACAGAATCGCGGTGCCATGAAGATGGCGAGCCGCCCGGCCTATGGTTTGGATCAGCGAGCGTTCTGACCGCAAGAATCCTTCCTTGTCGGCATCAAGGATCGCCACAAGTGATACCTCGGGGATATCCAGCCCTTCCCGCAGCAGATTGATTCCGACCAGCACATCGAACTCTCCCAGCCGTAGGTCGCGAATGATCTCCACGCGCTCCACGGTGTCGATGTCCGAGTGCAAGTAACGAACCCGAACGCCGTTGTCCCGAAAAAAGTCGGTTAGCTGCTCAGCAAGGCGTTTGGTCAGCGTAGTCACCAACACGCGTTCCGCATTCGACACACGTTTCCTGATTTCCGAAAGCAGATCATCGACTTGAGTCAATGCCGGACGCACTTGAACCTCAGGATCAACAAGCCCGGTAGGCCGAACCAGCTGTTCGACCACCTGCCCTTGGTGCTGTCGCTCGTATTCGGCTGGCGTTGCCGACACGAAAACGGTTTGGGGCATCAAGCGCTCGAATTCGTCGAACTTCAGCGGCCGGTTATCCAGCGCCGAGGGCAATCGAAATCCGTAGTTCACCAGGTTTTCCTTGCGCGAGCGATCGCCTTTGTACATGCCGCCGACCTGGGGAATCGTCACGTGCGATTCGTCAATGAACATCAGCGCATCCGGGGGCAGATAGTCGATCAAGGTGGGCGGCGGCTCGCCCGCCTGACGGCCCGACAAATGGCGCGAATAGTTCTCGATGCCTTTGCAGAAACCCAACTGCTCCAGCATTTCCAGGTCAAATCGCGTGCGCTGCTCGATGCGCTGGGCTTCCACCAGTTTCTGTTCGCGATGGAACTGTTCTGAGCGCTCGCGCAGCTCGGCCTTGATGGCTTCGATGGCTTTCACCACCGTCGCACGGGGCGTGACGTAGTGGCTTGACGGGAACACGGTGAAGCGCCCCAATTTCTGGTGGGTGTGACCAGTCAGCGGATCAAACAAAGTCAGGGACTCGACGTCGTCGTCGAACAGCGTGATCCGTAGCGCATTTTCAGCATGTTCCGCCGGGAATATATCGATGACATCACCCCGCACCCGATAGGTTCCACGGTGGAAATCAGCTTCGTTCCGTTCATACTGCATTTCACTCAGCCGGCGAATAATGTCGCGCTGGCTGAGTCTCTCGCCTTCGCGCAGGTGCAGGATCATGCTGTGGTAGTCAACCGGATCGCCAATTCCATAAATTGCGGAAACCGAAGCGACAATCACTACATCCCGCCGTTCCAGCAAACTCTTGGTTGCCGAGAGTCTCATCTGCTCAATGTGTTCGTTGATCGACGAATCCTTCTCGATGAACAGGTCTCGGGCTGGCACATAGGCTTCCGGTTGGTAGTAGTCATAGTACGAAACGAAGTATTCCACCGCGTTCTCGGGGAAGAACTCCCGGAATTCGGAATAAAGCTGCGCCGCCAGAGTCTTGTTGGGTGCAAGCACCAAGGCTGGCCGGCCAAGACGCGCAATGACATTGGCCATCGTATACGTCTTGCCGGACCCCGTTACTCCCAAGAGCGTTTGATACGAAAGACCGTCCTCCATGCCCTCCACCAGATGCCGGATTGCTTCCGGCTGATCTCCGGCCGGCGGGAATGGCTGGTGCAGACGATAGGGGCTGCGCGGAAAGGTGGTAACGGTTTGTTCGGACATCAGAAATTTCGATCCAAGACGGCATCCGGGCGGCTGCGGCGAATCGGTTATTATTACGCGTTAGCCCGAAAATTCCGATTCCAGGAGCAGAAATGAGCACTTCCATCTTCGCCGCAGTCGAAATGGCCCCCCGCGACCCGATCCTTGGCCTTACCGAGGCCTTCAATGCCGAAAGCAACCCGAAGAAGGTCAATTTGGGGGTTGGGGTCTACTACGGTGATGACGGCAAGATTCCGCTTTTGGGCGCCGTCAAGGCTGCCGAGAAGGCCCGCCTGGAAGCCATGCCGCCACGAGGCTACCAGCCGATCGAAGGCACTCCCGCCTATAACGGCGCTGTGCAAAAGCTCCTCTTCGGCGAAAGTTCTCCCTTGGTGGCCGAGGGCCGCGTCGTGACCGCCCAGTGCCTTGGTGGCACCGGAGCACTCAAGGTCGGTGCCGACTATCTCAAGCGTCTCGCTCCGGAAGCCAAGATCTACATCTCTGACCCCAGCTGGGAAAACCACCGCCAGCTGTTCGAAGCCGCTGGTTTTACTGTCGAGGACTATCCGTATTACGACGCGACCACCCGCGGGGTGAATTTCTCGGCGATGAAGGCCAGTTTGCTTGCGCTGCCGGCAAAGTCGATTGTCGTCCTCCACGCCTGCTGCCACAATCCAACCGGCGCAGATCTTACCGCTGATCAATGGAAGGATGTCGTCGCTGCGATCAAGGAACGGAACTTGATCGCGTTCATCGACATGGCGTATCAGGGCTTCGCTGATGGAATCGAGCCCGATGCGGTGGCACTCAAGCTGTTCGCCGAGTCCGGGCTACAGTTCTTCGTCTCCAGTTCCTTCTCGAAGTCGTTCTCTTTCTACGGCGAACGGGTCGGCGCCCTGTCGATTGTCACTGCCAGCAAGGAGGAGTCCGCCAGGGTTCTGTCGCAGGTCAAGCGGGTGATTCGCACCAACTACTCGAATCCGCCCACTCACGGCGGTGCCGTCGTCGCAGCCGTGCTGTCCAGCCCAGAACTGCGCAAGATGTGGGAAGCCGAATTGGCCGGCATGCGTGACCGGATTCGTACCATGCGCGTCGGACTTGTTGAGAAGCTGAAGACACGGGGAGTTGCTCAGGACTTTTCATTTGTGGTCAAGCAACGCGGCATGTTCTCCTATACCGGCCTGAGCGCAGCCCAAGTTGAGCGCATGAGAAGTGAATATGGCATCTTCGCTGTCGGGACCGGACGCATCTGCCTGGCAGCGCTCAACAGCAGGAATATTGACTACGTCGCGGACGCCATCACGACCGTAACGAAATAGCTCGACGCGTCAAGAAAAGAAAGGCGCGGCAGCATGAGATTGCCCGTCGCGCCTTGTTCTTGTTTGGGAACCTAACGGGCGACGGCTATCGGGCTGCCTTCAGCTCGGGATCACGAGCGTTACCCGTAATGGATAACGATGCCCTTGGAGCACTGGCACTGCCCCTCATTTCCACATTCGCGGTTCCGGACATGATCCCCGTTTCCCTGGAAACGATTGCTTGCCCGGACGCCAGCAGCAGCCCAGACGACAAGCGGACTCCGCCAAAGCGAACGGAACCGGCGTCCAGAGTGAATTTGCCAGCAAGATCCTCGAATCCGGTCTCCCCGCCGCGGCGGGGCGCGTTGCGCTGGGCGCCGCCGCCTTTAAGCGCTCCTGCAAGATCGATTCGTTTCAAGCCGCCACGGATAACGACGACGCTGCCCTCAGCCTTGGAGTTCTGATTCAGCCAGCTTGCCGACGGAGCATTGCTTACATACTGCACCTGTCCCGCAAGCTCTCCATCCACCAAGACTGGCGCCCTCACCGCCTCCAGCAATTGGGCCGCACCAACATGTTTCAACGCGAGATCAAGCGTGATCTTGGGCGCCGATTGCCAAACCATGACTCCGCTGCCGCTGACCAGGCCGTCGAACACACGCGCGTCGACCTTGTCCATCAGCAACTGTCCCGGCGACAACGTACCGCTGAAATCAAGGGCCGCCAGCTTCAACGGTGGATCGACGGGCACGATCCACGGGCCTGCCATTGCCGAAATCCGCAACCCCGCCTTGACTGGCACGGCCTCGACCTGAACGTCCCCCCGCCCTGTTTTGCCCGTAAATGTCGGGGCTCCGCCATGATCCAACTTCAGGGTCCCCGAGAGTCCCCGAATTTGCATCCAGCCGAGATCGACCGACAGACTGTCCACCTCCACCTGATCCAGCTGGAGGTCGCCAATGCTCCCCGGCAGGAACCACTTGGACAGTTTGTTGATTCCCCCTTCCTTAATGTTAAGCCCGCTAACCTTCGCTGCCCGAAACTGCTGGCCGCCAAGAACTAGACGCGGGTCGGGCACGAGCGTCACCGTAGCCGCCGTCGTATCGGCATCGCTGCCAACAACTACCCGTTCCAGCACTAATACCGGAAATGGCGCAAATGAGAGTCTGACGTTGCCAATGGTCACCCTGTCGGCAAACATTTTGGATAGTCGTGCCTCGAACGCTGGGCGGTACTCGTCGTACGGGTAGAACACAACCCGCGCGCTTCCGACGACAACGATGCCAATCAACACAAACGACATGATCGCCTTCAGATTCAGCCGACGTCTTGGGTACCGTCGCGGCGACGAGAAAGCACCGGCATCGCTGGTGTTTGGCTTGCCATATGCCACTTCATAGGTGCGCTCTTCCCGCATTTGTAGCCATCGTTGCCGCATTCGGGAAAACCAGCCGACCGACAAATCGGTAGACCGTTTGACCGCCGTTCCTTGTAAGGACGGCACCTCCGTGGGCACAGGCGTGTCGGCGCCGATGTTCGATGTCTCCGATGCAACGTCCTCAAACACGGTATCTATTGTTGGAAAATCCTCATAAGCATCGACCGCCACCACTTGAGGTTCTCCAGCAATTGCAGCCGCATCGGCAACCGTACTTGCGTGCCGCGTGCCTCGTGTCGCGACCGATTCGATAAGACCTATGCGCTCCAGCTCTGCCAGAGCCGTCTCGATCATCGCCGGATCGCCCGCTTTATGCTTCAGAGCTGCGACGTTGGTCAGGCCATCAACGAGAATGAGCACCATGCGAAGGTTGCGCTGAACCAATCGTGTACGATCGCGTACGGCATCCTCTCCGGATGAAGTCTTAACGAAAATCAGTTCATCGTTCATAGTTGCTTGACGGTTCCCAACGAAATGTCTAATATCCGCGCCTCTTCAGTTCCCCGATAGCTCAGTCGGTAGAGCGACGGACTGTTAATCCGCAGGTCCCTGGTTCGAGCCCAGGTCGGGGAGCCACTTCACTCAAGCCCAAAGTTGCGTCGGCAACTCTGGGCTTTTCTATTTATGCAATTGAACTCGCGGTTCCGATTGTAGCCAAATCAGTCCGCCAAAGAACAAAACCGCGACCGAAGCCGCGGTTAATGCAATTGGCCAGTCGTCACTGGACAGTAGCGGGTACGCGCTCCCACGGGATTGGACACGACTGAACGTAAGGATAATAGGCCCCCGCAGGACGACAGTAGTACCACCAATCTCCCCCTGCTGGCGGAGCCGGCAAGCGCTGTGGCACTACCACGACTGGTGGAGGGGCTTCAGCATAAACTACTGTAGGCCGCGTTGCAGCCCAGACCAGGGCCGAACCGAGCACCAAGCCAGGTACCCAACCGATTCCGTACCCTCCCCGATGGTGATGGCCATAATGAGATGGACCTCGTGAAAATCCACGATCCGCCCATGCAGAAGTACCTGACCCACCTAGAACCATAGCGAGCACGACAGCAATCAACATTGCGCGATTGCGACTCATGTCTGTTCCTTTCTTCCCGGAGCGGTCACTGCCAATCATGCCCAATATAACGACTTTGTCCGGCGAGTTGCCGACAGCAGGTTGTAAGGGATTGTTGCAGCGGTCGAATTGTTCAGGTTGGTGTCTTGAATGCTGCCGGATCGATACCGTGCCTGCCGAGCAGCTTGTAGAACTCGGTACGGTTGCGTTGTGCAATGCGCGCAGCCTGAGAAACGTTGCCGCTTGTTGTCTGCATTAGCCTGACCAGGTATTCGCGCTCAAAACCACGTCGCGCCTCGTCGAAACAGATCATCTCCCGCTCACTCTCTTCCCGTAGCAGTTGGCTAACCAGAGATGCGGGCACCACGGCCGCAACAGAGAGCTGCATGGCTTGACCGACAACATTCACCAATTGTCTTGTATTCCCGGGCCACGGGGCCTCCTGTAGCAGCTTGAGCGCCTCGGGCGAAAAGTTGCGCCGGTTCTCGCCTGCGATATCAATGCAATGAGCGATCAGCGCGGTGATGTCCTCGGGGCGATCGACCAACGGCGGCACAACCAATGTCGTGGCAGCCAGGCTGTAATAAAGATCCGCACGCAGCAACCCTTCCTGAACTGCGCGCTCAGGGAGGCTTTCGCACGCAGCCAGAATTCGCACGTCCGGTACGGTTCCGCTGCGAATAATTCCAAATGGTCCATCGCTCTTGCGGACGAGAGGCAGCAGGCGTGCCTGCGCAATCGGCGGCAGGCTCTCAAGTTCATCGATGAACAGCGTTCCGCCGGTAGCGGCAGCAAGGAGCCCACCTTGGACTCCCCGAGTCTTGGGGACACCGAACAGTGCATCCTCGAACCCTTCCGGGGGCAAGGTTCCACAGACCAAGGTTACGAAGGGCTGATCCGCCCGCGTACTTGCCTGATGAATTGCCCGTGCCAGCATTTCCTTCCCTACACCACGTGGTCCGACAATCAGCAACGGCCCGTCGTCCTCGGCCGCCCGCCTGGCCCTCCGAAGAACTTCGTCCATGAGCGGACTGGCAGAAACGATGCCGGATCGCCAGGCACCATCTGCCTCCGTCGCAGCAATCGTCGGCGACAAGGCGACCGCCTCGGCCACTCGGGCCAGCAACTCGCGACTATCGAATGGTTTGGTAAGAAAACCGAAGACGCCGCGCTGGGTAGCTGCAACGGCGTCCGGAATCGTTCCATGCGCCGTCAGGATGATCACGGGTACGGTCGGTGCCTCGGCGTGCAAACGGGCAAACAGAGCGTGACCATCCATACCATCCATCCGCAAATCGGTAATCACCGCCCGCGGCCGTTGAACCTTGAAGCATCGGAGAGCTTCCTCGCCCGATGAAGCGAGTGTCACGCTGTAACCCGCTGCCGATAACCGCATGCCGATCAGATCCAGGAGATCCGGATCATCATCGACAATCAGAACGTTACCCAATGATTTCATGGCTTCGTCTGCCGCGAAGGTCGCTTGCTGCGCAAATCCCGATCGATGTCGCGCAACTCATCCAGTTTCTGCTGCAAGAGATCGGCCTTCTTGCATTCCTCGCGAGTGCTATCCAGTTTTTGTTCAACCTTTCGGCGGTCATCGCGGAGTGCCTCCATCTTCTGCTCGCACCGCTTGTGGTCGTCGCGTCTCACTTGCACCATCTTCTCCAGCAGGACTGCCAAGTCGCGACGCGGAGACGCCTGCTCGCCACTCGGCACCTCTATCGCGCCGAGCAGTTGTACAACGCGCGAGTCGTCCCGCCACGGAACCCCCGGGAGCATGAGCGCCAGCGCCAGCCGCAAGCGACTGTCGTCACTGGGAGTTCGATCAAGGATTGCCGTCGCATCAAGGAATTCCTTGCGCTGGACATCCAGTGGTGCAGCGCTAACGCGATGGTAGTACGCGAGCAGGTCCTCGACTTGACTCCGCTCGGGTCTGCGCTCTGGCGTTACAGCGCAGCCAGCCAGTCCAAGTACCAACATCGACAGTATGCCAACAAACGAATGTCTATGTCTCATGATTGCTCCCGGCTCAGCGGCAAACGAACTTGAAAATGGGCGCCGCTGGGTGATTCGATCAACGCCAGGAATCCATGGTGGGCATGGACGAATTCGCTGGCGATGGCTAGCCCGAGGCCGGTACCCGCTACCGAAGTCTCTGTCCCGCGTGCCCGAAAGAACGGCTCAAATATCTTCGCCTGATCTTCTACGGGTATTCCAGGCCCCTGGTCAATTACGTCGAATACTGCCTGATCACCATCTCTCGTCAACGACAAGCTAATGATGCCTTCAGCGGGCGAGTACTTGATCGCATTTGTTACCAGGTTGCTCACAATGGTTGTAATTTCTTCCCGCCCCCCAGTTACTGTCAAGGGTGCAAGCGTCCCCATAATGCGCAAGCGCTTGTCCCGAACCGCCAATTGTTGGGTCGCAAGTACTTGCTGGATGGCATCGTCGAACCGGAGCTGTAGGCGTTCAAACCGCTCCAGAGCGTGTTCTGCTGTCTGTAGCCGAAGCAGCCCATCTATCAGGGTCTGTAGGCGCAACGCGTTGCCGTGCATGATACCGACGATTCGACTCTGCTGCGCGGTCAGCGCTCCAGCCACCTGATCCGATAGTAGACTCGATCCCTCGCGCAATGCCGCCAGCGGTGTCTTCAGTTCATGCGAGACATGTCGCAACACACGTGTGCGCTGCTCTTCCAATTCACGCAAGCGGCACCGAAGCCACTCCAAGCGCTCACCGATGCGCTTCAAATCGTCGGGCCCCCGCAAAGCGATCTTGCGATCGAGTTGCCCCTCACCCAGTCCCTGAACGGCGCTCTCCACCCGCGAGAGAAGGCGCGCCATCAGGCGGCGACCAAGTAACATTAAGACCAACGCGGTCGTGAGCGCTGCGGCTATCCCAACCATCAGACGTTCGCGTAACTCGGCGGCGCGAGTACGAAACGAAGCCCGCTCTGCATCGACGATTCGAGCGGCCTCATCGGCCATTGCGATACTGCGCTCGAGCACGGTCGTAACAGTCATCTGTAGTTCGGCCAAGCCTTCGCCATTGCTGCCCAGCTTATTGTAGGCAACGTCTTCCAGGGTGAGCAGATCGTTGATCTTCGCACCCAAACTGCTTGTCAACGGAATATCGGCAAAGGCCGCGGAGCGTCGCCGCCATTCCTTGCGCGCCGCCGCATAGTCCTCAAACAAACTGGCATCATGCAACACCACGTACTGCCGGAGGATGCGTTCCATGTGACGGAGGTCTTCCGGCAATTCCCAACTAAGTTGGCCAGCCCGGTTTGCCTCCCCTGCCATCAATTCGCTCTGCTCGGATATCCTCTCCACCGTAATTTCAGCGTAGATGATTGCCGCCAGAAGCGGCAGCATCATCAGGAGATTGCCGAGCAATACCAGACGAAGCAGGGAACGTGGGTAGAATGACATTGGCGTAAGCTGTGACAACAGGACCGACGAGTGTCGCTAGGCCACTCCATCGCATTACTGGTCATTGCAGGTCGCTGGTGGGTGCTGACGGGCTCGAACCGCCGACATTCGCCTTGTAAGGGCGACGCTCTACCAACTGAGCTAAGCACCCGCCCCATACGGCCGTTGTGTCCAGCCGCAGAAAGGCGCGCAGTATATCAGTTGATCGCGTCCTTCAATCCCTTACCGGCTCGAAACTTGGGGACCTTCGCCGCCTCAATGTTAATCGTGGCCCCAGTACGTGGGTTGCGGCCGCTGCGTGCGGCCCGCTTGCCGACGTAGAAGCTGCCAAACCCGACCAGGGTAATTGGCTCCCCACTCTTCAGTGATTCAGCGATTCCGCCGATGGCGGCTTCAAGGGCACGACTGGCCGATGCCTTGGAAATATCAGCCGTCTTGGCGACATGCTCAATCAGTTCAGTCTTGTTCACGAATTGTTCTCCTTCGTCGTATGAGAAAATTGAAAATCGATTCGATTTCCGGGTGACTTGAGAAATTGGGGACTCTGGCAGTTTCTTATAACAAGTCCGAAAATCGGGTGTCAACTGACGTCAACGTCCAACAGGCGGCGAGACTCAGCGCTTGCAGCAACGACGCGTTTCCTTTATAAAGCACCATTTTCCGCCGACGGATTAGATCAAGCATGGCCGACGACATTCTGCACAAGCAATTCCCGCCCTACGTTGCCAAGAAGGGGGAGGAATATATGAACCCCAAGCAACTGGCTCACTTTCGCAGCATCCTCGAGTCGTTGAAAGGCGAACTGGCTGGCGACATTGAGCGCACGGTCCAGACCATGCAGGACGAAGCGACAGTCTTTGCCGATCCCAATGACCGAGCCAGCCAGGAGTCCGATATCGCCCTTGAGCTGCGCAATCGCGATCGGGAGCGCAAACTGATCAAGAAGGTGGATGAATCGATCGCCCGAATTGATGCGGGAGAATACGGTTACTGTGACAGTTGCGGCGTCGAGATCGGGCTGAAGCGACTTGAGGCTCGTCCAACCGCGACACTTTGCATCGACTGCAAAGAGCTTGAGGAACGCAGGGAAAAACAAATGGCGAAATAGCTCGCCGCCTTTCTTGATGTACCAACAAAAAAGGACGCCGCAGCGTCCTTTTTTGTTGGTTGCTGCTACTGATCGTTTACTGTGCAGCCGGCGCCTCGCCCTGGCCTTCGGCCATCAGGGCCTTCATGGACAAGCGAATGCGTCCCTTATCGTCGGTCTCGATGACCTTGACCTTCACCACCTGACCCTCCTTCAGATAATCGCCGACTGCATTCACGCGCTCGTTGGCGATCTGGGAGATATGAAGGAGGCCATCCTTGCCCGGCAACACCTGAACGATGGCGCCGAAGTCGAGCAAACGAAGCACCGGGCCTTCGTAGACCTTGCCCACTTCGACTTCCGCGGTGATGTCCTCGATGCGCTTCTTGGCCACTTGCGCCGCATCCGCATTGACCGAAGCGATCGTGATGCTGCCGTCGTCCTCGATGTCGATTACGCAGCCGGTTTCCTCGGTCAGCCCACGGATGACTGCCCCGCCCTTGCCGATGACGTCGCGAATCTTTTCGGGATTGATCTTCATGTTGATCATGCGCGGCGCGAATGTGGAGACTTCGCCGCGATGTCCCGATACGGAACCCTTCATGATGCCGAGAATGTGCAAGCGGGCTTCCTTGGCCTGGGCCAGTGCAACCTGCATGATCTCCTTGGTGATGCCCTGGATCTTGATATCCATTTGCAGCGCCGTGACGCCGCTGTCGGTACCCGCCACCTTGAAGTCCATGTCGCCGAGATGATCCTCGTCGCCCAGAATGTCGGTCAGGACCGCGAAGCGGTTGCCTTCCTTGATCAGGCCCATGGCGATGCCGGCTACGTGCGCCTTGAGGGGCACGCCGGCATCCATCAGCGCCAGTGAGCCACCGCAGACGGAAGCCATGGAGGAAGAGCCGTTCGACTCGGTGATTTCGGACACGACCCGCATCGAGTAACCGAATTCTTCGGCGCTTGGCAGCACGGCGGCGACCGCGCGCTTGGCCAGCCTGCCGTGACCGATTTCGCGGCGCTTCGGGCTGCCGACGCGACCGGTTTCACCAGTGGCGAACGGGGGCATGTTGTAGTGAAGCATGAAGCGGTCACGATACTCACCTTGCAGCGCATCGATGATTTGTTCGTCGCGGCCCGTTCCCAGCGTGGCAATGACCAGCGCCTGCGTTTCCCCGCGCGTGAAGAGCGCCGAGCCATGGGTACGCGGCAGGACGCCGGTACGGACGGTAATCGGACGCACGGTACGGGTATCGCGGCCGTCGATGCGCGGCTCGCCACTCAGGATCTGGCTACGGACAATCTTTGCTTCGAGGTCGAACAACAGGTTGCCGACGTCGGTTGCATCCGGCGCACCGTCGCCGATGCAGATCGCGTCGATGGCCTTCTTGGCCACTTCGCGGCATTTTTGCGTACGCGCCTGCTTGCTGGTGATGCGATAGGCGTCGCGCAGTTCGGCCTCGGCCAGACTGGCAACCTTGGCAATCAGCGCGTCGTCCTTGGCGGGGGCCTGCCACTGCCATTCCGGCTTGCCGGCGACTTCGACCATTTCGTTGATCGCCTTGATGGCGGCCTGCATCTGGTCGTGACCGAAGACCACGGCACCCAGCATCACTTCTTCGGAAAGCTGTTGTGCTTCTGATTCGACCATCAGCACTGCGCTGGCGGTGCCTGCGACAACCAGATTCAACTGGCTTTCGGGCAGTTGGCTCAGCGTCGGGCAAAGCACGTACTGGCCGTTGATGTAGCCGACGCGGGCGGCGCCGATGGGACCGTCGAACGGGATGCCCGAGATTGCGAGTGCCGCCGAGGCACCGATCATCGAGGGAATATCCGGATCGACTTCCGGATTGCTCGACAGTACGTGGATGATGACCTGGACTTCGTTGTAAAAGCCCTCCGGGAACAGCGGGCGGATCGGACGGTCGATCAGGCGCGAGGTCAGGGTTTCCTTCTCGGAGGGGCGACCCTCGCGCTTGAAGAAGCCACCGGGGATACGGCCCGCGGCATAGACTTTCTCGACGTAATCGACGGTGAGCGGAAAGAAATCCTGGCCAGCCTTGGCCTCATTTTTCGCTACGACGGTAGCCAGCACGACGGTGTCGTCCATGCTCACCAGCACGGCGCCGGTAGCCTGGCGAGCAATCTCGCCGGTTTCCATCGTGACGGTGTGGGCGCCGTAGGTGAAACTTTTCTTGATCGGTGTCAGCACAAGGTATCCTTTCAGAAATGCAAAACCGGCGCGACCATCACGGCCGCGCCGGCAAATTCAATCGATGCAGGCAGGCGCTTGATCGACGGCCGGCAACATTGTCGCGGCCGGCTTACTTGCGCAGGCCGAGACGCTCGATCAGCGCGCGGTAGCTGTCGGCATTGGAGCGCTTCAGGTAATCCAGCATCTTGCGCCGTTGGCTCACCATCTTCAGAAGGCCGCGGCGCGAGTGGTGATCCTTGACGTGTTCCTTGAAGTGACCGGTGAGGTCATTGATGCGGGCAGTCAGCAACGCAACCTGCACTTCGGGAGAACCGGTGTCGCCCTGGGCACGTTGGTAATCGGTGACGATCTTCGCCTTTTCGGTAGTCGTAATTGCCATTATTTTCTCTCTCAAACGCTTTGTGGAAAACAGGCGCCGCCCCGGTTTGATAGAGCCCTGCGCCCACCCTTCGTACAGCCTGGAACGAAGGCCGGCATTATAGCGGCCCCGCTTCCCTAAACTCAACAGTTTTCAGAGTTCTTCGGCACTGCCAGCCCAGTAACTACCAGCCGGCGCGGGTTCAGCCAGCCGTCAGCAGACTGTTCCCCGAGTCCGATGAATCCATCGTTGGCGGCGTAGAGCCGATAGCGCCCGCCCGGTACTCCTCCCCAGCGAACCCCCTGTCCATGCAGTATCCGCTCCGACTCCCGGGCGTCCAGCCGGACGACTGGAAGGTTCGCCAGAAGCGTGTCGACCGGTGACAGCCTGTCGTCCCTGATCGAAGCGGGAAGCGCCTCAAGGTCCGCAAGCGTGCTCGCGCCGGCCACGTCGAGGTCGCCGATCCGGGTTCTCCTGAGCGCGATCAGGTGCGCGCCGCAACCCAATGCCTCGCCAATGTCTGCCGCTAGCGTCCGGACGTAAGTGCCTTTGCTGCAATCGACATCGATGATCGCCTCGTCGCCGGCAAAAGAAAGCAGTTCAAGTCGGTGAATCGTCACGTGGCGGGGCGCGCGCTCAAGTTCGATGCCCTGGCGTGCGTATTCGTAGAGCGGCTTGCCGTCGCGCTTGAGTGCCGAGTGCATGGGCGGGATCTGTTCAATCTCGCCACGAAAGTCAGCCATGGCAATACGCCACCTTTCGGCATCCACCGCCACCGGACGCGTCTCCAGTACGCGCCCTTCCGCGTCAGCGGTGTCGGTCGTAACGCCGAGGCGCAAGGTGGCGCGGTAGGACTTGTCCGCATCGAGCAGTTCGCCGGCGAACTTGGTTGCCTCGCCGAAACAGAGCGGCAACAACCCGGTTGCCAGCGGATCGAGGGTGCCGGTATGCCCTGCCTTCTCGGCATTGAGCAGCCAGCGCGCCTTTTGCAACGCGGCATTGGAGGTGATACCGGTAGGCTTGTCGAGCAGTAGGACGCCGTCGACGCAGCGACGAGGCGCACGACGCGGCTTGTTCACTCGTCCTTGCGACCTTCGTCGGACCTGACCGCCTCGTCGATCAGGTTGGAGAGCCGTGTGCCACGCTCGACCGAGGCGTCATAGACGAAATGCAACTCGGGGATGTGATGAATACGGATGCGGCGTCCCAATTCCCGGCGCAGGAAGCCGGCCGAGTGCTTGAGTCCCTCTTCGATCTCTCGGCGGTGTTCTTCACCCGCAAGGGACGTATAGAACACCTTGGCGTGCGCATAATCCGGTGTCACTTCGACGTCGGTCAGCGTCACCAGGCTCATCTTCGGGCTAAGTCGCGGATCCTTGAGTTCCAGCCGAATCATCTCGGAGAGTTCACGGTGAATCTGCTCCGATACCCGGCTGGAACGGGAAAACTCCTTTGCCATCCCTTACAGGGTCCGGGCGACTTCCTGGATTTCGAACACTTCCAGTAGATCGCCCTCATTGATGTCGTTGAAGTTCTTCAGGTTCAGGCCGCACTCGAAGCCTTCCTTCACCTCGCGCACGTCGTCCTTGAACCGCTTGAGCGACTCAAGCTCGCCGGTGTGGATAACGACATTGTCGCGCAGCACCCGAACGGAAGCGTTGCGTTTGACGACACCGGACAGCACCATACAGCCTGCCACCGCGCCAACCCTGGAAATACGGAAGACCTGGCGGATTTCGACCTGGCCGATGACGCTTTCCTTCTTCTCGGGCGAGAGCATGCCCGACATCGCCGCCTTCACCTCATCCACCGCATCGTAGATGATGTTGTAGTAGCGAATATCGACACCGAAATTCTCGGCCGCCTTGCGCGCACCTGCATCGGCCCGGGTGTTGAAACCGATGATGACGGCCTTGGATGCTTCGGCGAGGTTGACGTCCGATTCCGTTATGGCGCCGACTGCCGCATGGATGACATTCACTTTGACTTCGCCAGTCGACAGTTTGGTCAGTGCGTGCATCAGGGCTTCCTGAGAACCCTGTACGTCGGCCTTGATGATCAGCGCCAGTTGCTTGGTTTCGCCCTCGCCCATCTGTTCGAACATGTTCTCGAGCTTGGCGGCCTGCTGCTTGGCCAACCTGACGTCGCGGAACTTGCCTTGCCGGAACAGCGCGATTTCGCGCGCCTTGCGCTCATCGGCGATCACCATCGCTTCATCACCGGCGCCAGGGACGTCGGAAAGACCCTGAATCTCAACTGGAATAGACGGACCCGCCTCTTCGACCGACTTGCCGTTCTCGTCGAGCATCGCGCGCACGCGACCGAAAACCTGGCCCGCCAGCAGCACGTCACCGCGCTTGAGGGTACCGGACTGAACCAGTATCGTCGCCACCGGGCCCTTGCCCTTGTCCAGGCGCGCTTCGATGATCAGGCCCTTCGCCGGAACGTCCTTCGGCGCGGTCAATTCGAGCACTTCGGCTTGCAGCAGCACCCGCTCGAGAAGGTCATCGATACCCTGGCCAGTCTTGGCCGAGACCTGCACAAAAGGCGACTCACCGCCGTACTCCTCCGGCACCACGCCTTCGGTGATCAATTCCTGCCTGACGCGGTCCGGATTGGCTCCCGGCTTGTCGATCTTGTTCACCGCCACCACCAAGGGCACATTCGCTGCCTTGGCATGGTGGATCGCTTCTTTCGTCTGCGGCATCACGCCATCGTCGGCCGCCACAACCAGAATGACCAGGTCGGTAGCCTTGGCGCCGCGAGCACGCATGGCCGTAAATGCCTCGTGGCCCGGTGTATCGAGAAAGGTAACAACGCCGCGTGGCGTTTCCACGTGATAAGCGCCGATGTGCTGGGTAATGCCACCCGCTTCACCGGCAGCTACCTTGGCGCGACGGATGTAGTCGAGCAACGAGGTCTTGCCGTGGTCGACGTGACCCATGACCGTAACGACCGGAGCGCGAGGCAACACCTCGGCGTCCTTGTGTTCGACCGACTCCTCCAGGAACGCATCCGGATCGTCGAGCTTGGCGGCGACCGCCTTGTGCCCCATCTCCTCGACCACGATCATGGCGGTTTCCTGATCGAGATGCTGATTGATGGTGACCATCATGCCCATCTTCATCAGCACCTTGATGACTTCGGTAGCCTTGACCGACATCTTGTGGGCCAGATCGGCGACACTGATCGTCTCCGGGATGTGCACTTCGCGGACAATCGCCTCTGCCGGCTGCGCCTGTGCCGACGCGTCCTCGTGATGGCGGCCACCGTGGCGGCCGCCACGCGGCCCTCCCCGCCAGCCGCCTGCACCACCCGCGGTGTCACCGCGCGTCTTGATGCCGCGCTTCTTCGCCGCGTCATCCTTCCAGGCACTTCCTGGCGCCTTCTTTACGCCCGGCTTCTTCGGCGCCTCGCCCGGCTTCGGGGCCGGCTTGTGCAGAGTTCCACTTACCCCGGCAGCATCGGTCTTGGCCTGTTCGGCGGCCTTTTGAGCGAGCTCGGCCTGCTGCTGGGCAAGACGAGCCTCAGCCTCGGACTTGGCGCGCGCCTCGCGTTCCTGCTTCTCCTTGATTTCCGCAGCCTGCAGGGCCACCAGTTCCGCCTGCCGCTTTGCCTCTGCCTCTCGCAACGCCGATTGCTTCTCGTCGATGACCGGCGATGAAACGGCAGCAGCTTCCGGAACCGCCGCTGGCGCAGGTGCCGCCGCCTCGGTCGGTAGTTCCGCATCCCGCTTGACGAAAGTACGCTTCTTGCGCACCTCCACTTGGATGGTACGTGCCTTTCCCATCGAGTCCGCCGACTTGATTTCGGTGGTCTGCTTGCGCGTCAGGGTAATCTTGGCCTTGGGCGCCGTTTCGCCGTGCGCCTTGCGCAGGTAGTCAAGCAGACGGGCCTTGTCCTGCTCGCTGAGCACGTCGTTGGTGGCCTGCTTGGAGACTCCGGCCTTTGCCAGCTGCTCCAGCAGCGCCGTAGCCGGCATTTTCAGCTCGGCGGCAAACTGCGATACGTTCATTTGTGCCATATTGCGGCCTCCCCCATCACTGCTCTTCCGCGAACCAATGGGCGCGGGCCGTTGTAATCAGCGCCTTTGCACGCTCGTCGTCAATGCCGGTCATCTCAGTCAGTTCGTCGACGGCCAGATCGGCCAGGTCGTCGCGCGTGCATACACCGTTCTTGGCCAGTCGCGCCGCGAGTTGCTTGTCCATGCCTTCCAGTTCCAGCATGTCGTCTGCCACCTTCTCCAGGTGTTCCTCGTCGACAATGGCTTCCGTCAGCAGTACGTTGCGGGCGCGGTCACGAAGTTCACTGACGGTCGCTTCGTCGAAGGCCTCGATCTCCAGCATTTCGGCCAGCGGTACGTAGGCAACTTCCTCGAGTGTGGAGAACCCTTCCTGGATCAGGATGTCGGCCACTTCCTCATCAACGTCCAGTTTTTCCATGAATACCTGGCGAATGCCCGCAGTCTCGGTCTCCTGTTTCTGCTGCGACTCCTCGACCGTCATCAGGTTGATCGTCCAGCCGGTCAGTTCCGAAGCCAGGCGCACGTTCTGGCCACCGCGGCCGATGGCAATGGCCAGATTGGCCTCGTCCACCACGACATCCATGGCATGTTTTTCCTCGTCGACGACGATGGAACTGACCTCGGCCGGCGCCAGGGCACCGATGACGAACTGCGCCGGATCCGGCGACCACAGCACGATATCGACCCGCTCGCCGGCCAGTTCGTTGGTGACTGCGGTGACGCGCGAACCGCGCATACCGACGCAGGTACCAATCGGATCGACGCGCTGATCATTCGACTTGACGGCGATCTTTGCGCGCACGCCGGGATCTCGGGCAGCGGATTTTATTTCGAGAAGGCCATCTTCGATCTCCGGCACCTCGAGTTCAAACAATTTCATGATGAACTCGGGGGCCGTCCGGGAAAGAATCAGTTGTGGACCGCGAGCAGCGCGATCGATCTTCTTCAACCAGGCGCGCACACGGTCGCCGGGACGCAGGTTCTCCTTCGGAATCATCTGGTCGCGCGGCAACAGCGCCTCGATGCGCCCGGCCTCGATGAGGGCATTGCCCTTTTCCATGCGCTTGACGGTGCCGGTAACGAGATGCTCCTTGCGGTCCAGGAAGTCGTT
>JAEHDA010000042.1 GCA_016880655.1 Rhodocyclaceae bacterium | reverse complement strand
TCCGGCTCGCCCATATCGGCGTAGCGTCACGGCCGACTTTCGTGCTGGCCGCGGAAGCCATGCCGGCCGAACTGGCCGACGAGTTCCGGCGCCGCCACGAGAGCCAGTTCACGGCGCTGGCCACGGCGCCCGCCGGCGCCATCGTCAGCTTTCCGCTGTCGGCCGGCACGGTCTCTTCGACCGAGGTCCGGGCCAGGCTACAGCATGGCGCCGAGGTCGATGCATTGCTGCCCGGCCCGGTTCTCGACTATATTCGCCGCCATCGGCTCTACCTTTCCTGACAATGCAGACTGCCAAGCTCCAGCGTATTGCCGTCGCCGCCCTCGAGGACATCAAGGGACGCGACATCGAAGTGATCAACACCACCAAGCTGACCTCGATGTTCGACCGCATCATCATCGCCAGCGCCGATTCGACGCGGCAGGTCAAGGCGCTTGCCCGCAACGTGCGCGAGAAGGTCGAGGAGGCCGGCGGCGACGTCATCGGCGTCGAGGGCGAGGATTCCGGCGAATGGGTGCTGGTCGACCTGGGCAGCATCGTCGTCCATGTCATGCAACCCGCCGTGCGCACCCACTACAACCTCGAAGAGCTCTGGCAGGTCAAGCCAAGGCGCGCCGCCGGCAGGAGTTCCGACGAGGCCGCGGGGTGAGGCTCGTAGTCGCGGCAGTCGGCCACCGCATGCCCGCCTGGGTGGACGAGGGCTTCGCCGAGTACGCGAAGCGGATGCCGCGCGAAGCCCCGCTCGAACTGGTGGCGGTGAAAGCCGAACCGCGCAACTCCGGCAAACCGGTCGAAGCGCTGATGGCCGCCGAGGCCGACCGCCTGCGCGCGGCATTGCCCGGCCAATGCCGCCGCGTGGTGCTCGACGAGCACGGCGAGGACATCTCCACCGACAAGCTCGCCAAGCGGTTGTCCAACTGGGCGCGGCAGGGCGAGGATGTCGCCTTCCTGATCGGCGGCCCGGACGGACTCGATGCCGGCCTCAAGAAGGGCGCCCATGAAACCCTGCGCCTGTCGTCGCTGACCCTTCCGCACGGCATGGTGCGCGTCATCCTCGCCGAGGCGCTCTACCGGGCCACCAGCCTGCTCAAGGGTCATCCCTACCACCGCGAATGAACATCCTGCCCGCCCGCATCTACCTGGCTTCGCGCAGTCCGCGCCGCCGCGAGCTGCTGACCCAGATCGGCGTTGCGTTCGACCTGCTGCTGTTCCGCAGCGATGTGCGCAAGGATCCGGAGGTGTGCGAGGACGCCCTGCCGAATGAAGCGGCCGATACCTACGTTTGCCGGCTGGCCATGGCGAAGGCGGCGCATGGCGCGCGTCTCCGCGACTGGCGCAAGCTGCCGGACCGGCCGGTATTGTCGGCCGACACCACGCTGGACGTCGATGGCGAGATCATCGGCAAGCCGCGCAACGACGAGGACGCGCTGGCGATCCTGCGCCGGCTGTCAGGCCGCACGCACCGGGTACTGACCGCGGTGGCGATCGCCGGCGACCAGCGGATCGAACATGCGCTGTCCGTCAGCGAAGTGCGTTTCCGCTCCCTCGACGACGACGAGCTCCATCGTTACGTCAGGAGCGGGGAGCCGATGGACAAGGCCGGAGCCTATGGCATCCAGGGGCGCGCCGCGATGTTCGTCGAGGAGATTCGGGGCTCGCATTCCGGAATCGTCGGCCTGCCGCTCTGCGAGACCGCGCTGCTGCTCAGGCGTTTCCATTTTCCCATTTGACTGCAAATCCAAGGAGGAACACCGCATGGGTATCTTCGACTGGTTCAAGCGCGTATCGACGGGCGATGCCGGCCAGCAGGACGCCGGCACGGTCGCGGACGAAATGCCGGACGCAACCATCGGCGGCCTCAACTTCATGACCGCCATCGACGCCCACATGAAATGGAAGACCCGTCTGGAGGATTACATCAACGGCAGCAGCGGGGAGGATCTCCGGGTCGAGGCCGTCTGTCGCGACGATGTGTGCACGCTGGGCAAGTGGATCCACGGTACCGGCGGTGAGCAGTTCGCCGATATCGAAGCCTTTGGCGAAATGAAGGACCAGCACGCCCAATTCCACGCCTGTGCCGGGCGGGTCGTCGGCGTCGCACAGTCCGGCCGTGCCGACGACGCCATGCGCATGCTGCAGCACGGCGACTACGTGCGCGCCTCGGAGCGGGTGAAGATGCTGCTCGCGCGACTCTACGTGCAGATCGCCGAAGGCCGGTAGCCAGGGGATGAGCGAGGAATTCCTGATCAACTTCACGCCGCAGGAGACGCGCGTCGCGCTGCTCCTGCAAGGCATCGTCCAGGAATTGCACATCGAGCGCACCAACGGGCGCGGCATCGTCGGCAACGTCTATCTCGGCCGGGTGGTGCGCGTGCTGCCGGGAATGCAATCGGCGTTCATCGACGTCGGCCTCGAGCGCACGGCGTTCCTGCATGTCGGCGATATCTGGGGCGAGAAGTCGGGCAGCGGCAACGACGGTCCGCGGCCGATCGAACGCATTCTCAGCGAGGGCCAGCAGCTCATGGTCCAGGTGCTGAAGGATCCGATCGGCACCAAGGGGGCCCGCCTGTCCACCCAGATTTCCATCGCCGGACGCCTGCTGGTCTATTTGCCGCAGGAGAAGCACATCGGCATCTCGCAGCGCATCGAGGACGAGGCGTCGCGGGAACAGTTGCGCGAGCGCATCCAGCAGCTGCTGCCGGAAGAGGCCGGCGGCTACATCGCCCGTACCGTGGCCGAAACCGCCAGCGACGCCGAACTGGCCACCGACATCGCCTACCTGAGGCGCCTGTGGTCGGAGATCCGCCACCGCAGCACCGGCGCGCTGGCACCGGTCATGCTGCACCACGACCTGACACTCGCCCAGCGCGTGCTGCGCGACCTGGTCACGCACGATACCAGCCGCGTGCAGATCGATTCGCGCGAGAACTTCCAGAAACTGTCGGCTTTCGCCCACGAATACATGCCGCAACTGGCGCCCTTGCTGGCGCACTACACCGGCGAGCGGCCGCTGTTCGACCTCAATGGCGTCGAGGACGAAATCCAGCGCGCGCTGGCGCGCCGCGTCGATCTCAAGTCGGGCGGTTACCTGATCATGGATCAGACCGAGGCGATGACGACGATCGACGTCAACACCGGCGGTTTCGTCGGACTGCGCAATTTCGACGACACCATCTTCAAGACCAATCTCGAAGCGGCGCAGACCATCGCGCGGCAACTGCGGCTGCGCAACCTCGGCGGCATCATCGTCGTCGACTTCATCGACATGGAGTCGGCCGAGCACCGCAATGCCGTGTTGACCGAGTTCAACAAGGCACTGGCGCGCGACCATACCCGCATCACCGTCAATGGCTTCACCGCGCTTGGCCTGGTCGAGATGACCCGCAAGCGCACTCGCGAATCGCTCGCCCATGTCCTGTGCGAGCCCTGCCCGACCTGCGGCGGCCGCGGCGAAATCAAGACCGCGCGCACCATGGCCTACGAGATCCTGCGCGAACTGCTGCGCGAGGCACGCCAGTTCGACGCCCGCGAATTCCGGCTGCTGGCCGCACCGGCCGTCATCGACCTTTTCCTCGACGAGGAATCCCAGGCGATGGCGATGCTCTCCGACTTCATCGGCAAGCCGGTTTCCCTGCACGCCGAGCCGAGCTACACTCAGGAGCAGTTCGACATAGTCTTGTTGTAAGGAGGTCGCCATGAGCCAACAGGAATTCGACAGTCTCGTCCCGGAGTTGCGGCTTTCCCGCCGTGGCTTCATCGTCACCTCGCTGGGTGCCGGATTCGCGCTCGCCACCCAGCCGATCATGGCCCAGACGGCCATCAAGACCGACTCGGAGGGGCTCACGGCCGGCGAGATCCAGGTGCCGACCGCCGACGGGCCGCTGGCGGCCTATCGCGCCATGCCGGCCGGCGGCAGGAACCTGCCGACGGTGCTGGTGGTGCATGAGATCTTCGGCGTGCACGAGTACATCAGGGATGTCTGCCGGCGTCTGGCCAAGGGCGGGTATCTGGCGATCGCGGCCGAAATGTACGCCCGCCACGGCGACGTCTCGAAGATGGGCAACATCCGCGAGATCCTCGACGGCCCGGTGGCGGCGGCTTCCGACACCGAGCACATGGGCGACCTCGACGCCTGCGCCGCCTGGGCGGCGAAGAACGGCGGCGATCCGGCGCGCCTTGCCATCACGGGCTTCTGCCGTGGCGGACGCACCACTTGGCTGTATGCCGCGCACAACCCGAAGCTGAAGGCGGCGGTCGCCTGGTACGGCCAGCTCGATGGCGCGCCGTCGGCGAAGCAGCCGAAGTGGCCGCTCGATCTCGCCGACCAGGTCAAGGCGCCCGTGCTCGGCTTCTACGGCGGCAAGGACCAGGGCATTCCCCTGGACGACGTCGAGTCCATGCGCGACGCACTGAAGAAGGCGGGCAGCAAGTCCGAACTGCACGTCTACCCGGAAGCGCCGCACGCCTTCCACGCCGACTACCGTCCGACCTATCGCAAGGAATTCGCCGAGGACGGCTGGCAGCGGCTGCTGGCCTGGTTCAAGGCCAACGGCGTCTAGTCGAAGTACGTGCGCGCTTCCTCGAAGCGGGCGGCGAAGTAACCTTCGGTCAGGCTGTCGGTGCGCACCCGCGCCAGGCCCTTGCTGCTCGGCGCGTGCACGAAGCGGCCGTCGCCGAGATAGATGCCGACATGCGAGCGCGGCCGCCTGAGGGTGTTGAAGAACACCAGGTCGCCAGGCTTCATGTCGGTCGCGGCCACCGGCCGGCCCTTCATGGCGATATCGGCGGCGGAACCAGTCAGGCGCATACCGGCCGCCCGGTCGAAGACATAGCTGACCATGCCGCTGCAATCGAAGCCGGCATCGGGATTGCGGCCGCCGAAGCGATACTTCGTCTCCATCAGGCCGAGCGCGAAGAGCACCACGTCCTCGGCACCGCCCGTGCGCACGGGGTGGCGTGTCGCCATGGCTGACTTTTCCGGCACGGTCGGGGCCGAACCGCAACCGGCGAGCAGCACGACGGTCGATATCAGGGTGAGTCGCGAGATCATCGTTTCATCCTAGTCGGCTAGACTTCTCCGTATCGGCTCGAACAAAGGAGCAAACCACATGCAATTGCGCGATCCCAAGCTGCTGCGCGACCAGGCCTACATCGACGGCGCCTGGTTCGGCGCGGCCACGAGTTTTCCCGTCGCCGATCCGGCCAGCGGCGAAGTCCTGGCGCAAGTACCCGAACTGGGCGCCGCCGAAACGCGCCGCGCCATCGAGGCGGCCGATGCCGCCTGGCCGGCCTGGCGCGCCCTGACCGCGCGCCGTCGCGCCATGGTGTTGCGCGACTGGTTCGAGCTGATCCTCGCCAACGCGGATGACCTGGCATTGCTGATGACCCGCGAGCAGGGCAAGCCGCTGGCCGAGGCAAAGGGGGAAATCATCTATGGCGCCAGCTTTGTCGAGTGGTTCGCGGAAGAGGGTAAGCGCATCTACGGCGATGTCATACCGTCGCCCGCCGCCGACAGGCGGCTGGTGGTGCTCAAGCAGCCGATCGGGGTCTGTGCCGCGATCACGCCGTGGAACTTCCCGAACGCGATGATCACGCGCAAGGTCGCACCCGCACTGGCGGCGGGTTGCACGGTGGTCATCAAGCCCGCCGAGCAGACGCCGCTGTCGGCGCTGGCGCTCGCGGAGCTTGCGCAGCGCGCCGGCTTCCCGCCCGGCGTGTTCAACGTGGTCACCGGCTCGGCGGCGGCGGCGCCCGTCATCGGTGCGGAACTCACCGCCAATCCGATCGTGCGCAAGCTCTCCTTTACCGGTTCGACGGAAGTCGGCCGACTGCTGATGGCGCAATGCGCCCCGACCATCAAGAAGGTTTCGCTGGAACTCGGCGGCAACGCGCCCTTCATCGTCTTCGACGACGCCGACCTCGATGCCGCCGTCGAGGGCGCCATGACCTCCAAGTACCGCAACGCCGGCCAGACCTGCGTCTGCGCCAACCGGCTGCTGGTTCAGGACGGCATCTACGATGCCTTCGCGGAGCGGCTGGCCGAAAGGGTGCGCGCGCTGAAGGTGGGAGCCGGCGTCGAACAGGGCATCAATCAGGGCCCGCTGATCGACGCCGCGGCGCTGGCCAAGGTCGAGGCGCTGGTCGCCGACGCCGTGGCCAGGGGCGCACGCGTGCTGACGGGCGGCAAGCGCCATGAGCGCGGCGGCACCTTCTACCAGCCGACGGTGCTGGCCGATGTGAATACCGGCATGCGCTGCGCACGCGAGGAAATTTTCGGCCCCGTCGCGCCGCTGTTCCGCTTCAAGGACGAGGCCGCGGCGATCGCGCTGGCCAACGCCACGGAGTATGGCCTCGCCGGTTACTTCTACGCCCGCGACATCGGCCGCGTCTGGCGCGTTGCCGAGGCGCTGGAGTACGGCATCGTCGGCGTCAACACCGGCGTCATTTCGAACGAGGTGGCGCCCTTCGGCGGCGTCAAGCAGTCCGGCATCGGCCGCGAAGGCTCGCGCTACGGCATCGAGGACTATCTGGAGATCAAGTACGTCTGCGTGGCCGTGTAGGTACGGCTAACCGGCCAGCCAGCGCTGGCCGTTGCGCCAGAACTGCCAGGCGACGAAGCCGCGGCGCAGCCAGCGCCACGCGATGCGCGGGCGCGCCACCGCGATGGCGACACCCGTGCCCAGCAGCACTTCAGGATGGCGGCGCAGCCAGACATAGCCGGTGCGAACCTGGTCGGCAACGCCAAACGCCGGCGCCAGGCCGCGCGCGTGACCACACCATTGTTCTCGCAGGGAGTCGGACTTGAATTGCAGGCGCTGCTTCTTCAGCGCCAGTTCGAGCACGCGGGAATTCATTGCCGATTCGCGTCGCCGCCGGCATCGGCGGCAGCGCGATCCTTGGCCAGTTCAGCCAGGCTGCCGGCGAACAGGCCGGAAGGGGTCGTCGCCAGTCGGCGAACAATGGACAGACATACCAACCCGCCGCCGAGGAACAGCGCCGACAATATGCCCAGCGCCAGCAGGCGGTTACTGTCCCACAGCAGCACGGTGATGAACGCAGCCAGGAATATCGCCCCGGCCCCAAGCAGAATCACCGTTGCGACGCTGTAAGCCGCCAAGCTGACGGATCGAGTCTTCTCTTCCTGAATCTCGACTGCCAGCAACTCCAGCCGGGTCTGTAGCAGCGCCAAGCCGGTTACGGCCAGCCCCCGCAGCGAGGCAAGCAAGCCGCCGCGGGGCGACGAATCAGCCATGGATCAGCGCCGGCCGATCAGCAATCCGACCACGAAACCGATGCCTGCGGCAACGCCGACCGACTTCCAGGGATTGTCCTGTACGTATTCGTCGGTTGCGTGTCCCACTTCCTTGGCCTTGTCGACCAACGCGGCCTGCGCATCAGACAGGCTGGCGCGCGCGCGCGTCAGGTTCTCCTGAATCTTGCCCCGCAACTCGGTAACCTTCTCGCCGGCCTGGCCGGCAGTGGCGCGCAGCAACTCCTCCGCATCGGCAACCACAACCTTCATGTCGGCAATCAATCTGTCTTTGTTAACCGCTCTTGTGTCGCTCATGATCTTCCCCTTCCGGTGATTGACTGAATACATTACCAACTTAGCTCCTTTACAGGCCCCGCGCAATGACATTGGTCATGCTTTCCAATCGTAATCGACCGTCAGCGGCGCGTGGTCGCTGAAACGCCGCGCCTTGAATATCGACGCCCGCAACGCCGCGGCGGCGATGCCGGGCGTGGCAATCTGGTAGTCGATGCGCCAGCCGACGTTCTTCGCCCATGCCTGGCCGCGATTCGACCACCAGGTGTAGGCATCGCCGGTCGTGTCCGGATACAGGCGGCGATAGACGTCGACCCAGCCCTGTTCGTCGAAGACCCGTGATAGCCATGCCCGCTCCTCGGGCAGGAATCCCGAGTTCTTCTGGTTCGATTTCCAGTTCTTGAGGTCGATTTCCTTGTGCGCGATGTTCCAGTCGCCGCAGACGACCATTTCCCGGCCCTCGGCCCGCAATGCCGCCAGGTGCGGGAAGAACACCTCCATGAAGCGGAACTTTGCCTGCTGCCGTTCCGGCGAGCTGGAACCCGAAGGCAGGTAGACGGAGATCACCGACAGATTGCCCCAGTCGGCACGCACATAACGTCCCTCGGCGTCGAACTCTTCGTTGCCGATGCCGACGCCGACGCGGTCCGGCTCACGGCGCGTGTAGATGCCGACCCCGCTATAACCCTTCTTCTCCGCATGATGGAACCAGCTGCGGTAGCCCGGCGGCGCGCGCAATCCGTCGGTCAGGTCGCCCTCCTGGGCCTTCAGTTCCTGGACGCAGACGATGTCGGGCGCCTCGCCGGCGATCCACTCAAATACACCTTTCGTCGCCGCCGAGCGAATACCGTTGAGGTTGAGCGTGGTTATGCGTAGCATTCGATGCTGTTCGGGAGGGCCGGAAGGGAAGATGGATTTTAGTCGCGATTTCATTGCCTTCGCCTGCGAGCGCGGCGTGTTGCGCTTCGGCGAGTTCAAGACCAAGGCCGGGCGGCTGTCGCCCTACTTCTTCAATGCCGGCCTGTTCAGCGACGGCGACTCGCTCGCCCGGCTCTCGGACTTCTACGCCCGCGCGATCATCGCCTCGGGCCTCCGTTTCGACGTACTGTTCGGTCCGGCCTACAAGGGCATTCCGCTTGCCGCTGCCACCGCCGTGGCGCTGGCGGGCAAAGGCCGCAACACACCCTTCGCCTACAACCGCAAGGAAGCCAAGGATCACGGCGAAGGCGGCACCCTGGTCGGCGCGCCCTTGTCCGGACGGGTGCTCGTGATCGACGACGTCATCTCGGCCGGCACGTCGGTGCGCGAGTCGGTGGAACTGATCCGCGCCGCGGGCGCCACACCGGCTGGCGTCGTGATCGCGCTGGACCGCCAGGAGCGCGGCCAGGGCGAACTCTCCGCCGTACAGGAAGTGGAACGGAGTTACGGCGTGCCCGTCATCGCGGTTGCCAGCCTGCTCGACCTGATCGAGTACCTGCGCGGCCATCCGGAACTCGAGCAGGTACTTCCGGCCGTCAGCCGGTACAGGGAGCAATATGGCGTCGCTTAAGAATTTCCTGCCGCTTGCATTCGCGCTGTTGGCGGTTCCCGCCGTGGCGCGTGTTTACTGCTGCACCGACGACAGCGGCCGCCGCGTCTGCGGCGACATCCTTCCGGCGCAATGCCAGAAACGCGCCTACAACGAGTTCAATCCGCAGGGCGTGCTCAAGAAGAAGCACGAGGCGCCGCTGACGGCCGAGCAGCGCAAGCAGCGCGACGCCGAACTCGAGCGCAAGAAACTGGAAGAGCAGGAAGCCGCCGAGCAGTCGCGACGCGACCGCGCCACACTCGCCAGCTACACGAGCGTTGCCGACATCGAGTCCAAGCGCACCCGCACCATCGCCGGCGCGCAAGCCGACATCAGGACTGCCCAGGAGCGTCTTGAAGCGGCCCAGGCACGCCGCGAGAAGTTGCTGAAGAGTGCCGAGCGCTACAAGGACAAGCCGATGCCCGAGGCCTTGACGGCCAATCTCCGCGACAGCGAGGTCAATCTCTCGGCCCGCCAGTCGGCGCTCGACGAGAAGACCAAGGAACTGGTCAAGATTCAGGAGCACTTCGATCATGACCGCCGCCGCTTCCTGGAGCTGACCGGCAAGGCGCCTGAGCCGGCGGCACCCACGCCGCCGCCTGCTCCACCCACCCGCTAGCCGGTGAGCTTTTGCCGCAGGAGGTCATTGACCTGCTGCGGGTTCGCCTTGCCCTTGGTGGCCTTCATCACCTGGCCGACCAGGGCGTTGAAGGCCTTTTCCTTGCCGGCGCGGAACTCCTCGACCGATTTCGGGTTGGCGGCGAGTACCTCGTCGATGATCGGTCCGATGGCGGACGCGTCGGAAACCTGCTTGAGGCCTCGCGCCTCGATGACGGCATCGGCATCGGCGGCCTCGCCGGTCCACAATGCATCGAACACTTCCTTGGCAAGCTTGGATGACAACGTGCCGTCGGCAACGCGACGAACCATGCCGGCCAGTTGGGTTGCCGACACGGGGCTGTCGGCGACCTCGCGCTCGTCGCGGTTGAGTCGCGCGGCGAGTTCGCCCATCACCCAGTTGGCGCACAACTTCGCCTGGTCCTTGCCGGCGGCAGCGACGCAATCCTCGAAGAACGTCGCGTTGGCGCGCGTCGCCGTCAGCGACGCTGCATCGTAGGTCGACAGGCCGAAGTCACGCTCGAAGCGCGCCTGCATGGCCGCGGGAAGCTCCGGCAACCCGCGCTTCACTTCGGCTGTCCATACCGGCGAGATTTCCAGCGGCAGCAGATCGGGGTCCGGGAAATAGCGGTAGTCGTGCGCATCTTCCTTCGAGCGCATGGCACGCGTCTCGCCGGTATCTGGATCGAACAGCACCGTCGCCTGGACAATCTTGCGGCCTTCCTCGATTTCGTTGATTTGCCAGCCGATCTCGTAGTCGATGGCCTGTTGCAGGAAGCGGAAGGAGTTGAGGTTCTTGACCTCCCGCCGCGTGCCGAGCGGCGCGCCGGGCCGGCGCACGGAGACGTTGGCGTCGCAGCGGAAGCTGCCTTCCTGCATGTTGCCGTCGCAGATGCCGATCCAGGTGACCAGCGAATGCAGCGCCTTGGCGTAGGCCACCGCTTCGGCAGCGGAACCCATGTCCGGCTCGGTGACGATCTCCAGCAGCGGCGTGCCGGCGCGATTCAGGTCGATGCCGGTCTTGCCGTGGAAGTCTTCGTGCAGCGACTTGCCCGCATCTTCTTCGAGGTGGGCGCGCGTCAGGTGCACGCGCTTTTCGCTCGGCGTACCACCATGGCTGACTCTGATGTCGATGCCCCCGCCCAGCACCACCGGAATCTCGTACTGGCTGATCTGGTAACCCTTGGGTAGGTCCGGGTAGAAGTAGTTCTTGCGCGCGAAAACCGAGCGCGGCGCAATGGCGGCATCGACCGCCAGCCCGAACTTGATCGCGCAGACCACCGCCTCGCGGTTCAGGACCGGCAGCACGCCGGGCAGGGCGATATCGACCGCGCAGGCCTGGCGGTTCGGCTCGGCGCCGAAGGCCGTCGATGCCCCGGAAAAGATCTTCGACTTCGTTTGCAGCTGGACGTGGGTCTCCAGCCCGATCACGACTTCCCACTGGCTCATATCAGGCTTTCACGAACACTTGCCGGTCCTGGCATCGACCAGGATCGGCCAGACGTAATCGAAGCTGTCGCCCTGGCAGCGATCCTTGCAGCTGTTGAAAGCGACCGTGACCTTGCCCTCCTGCTCCCAGACCCGCACGGTGCACGCGCCGCTGTTGGAGGACAGCGTGACCGACGGTTCCCTGGCAGTCTGGTGGAAGTCCTTGAGGGCGAACGCGCAGTTGCCGCGCTTGGGTACCTGGATCTCGGCTTGCAGCGCGCTGACCTGCGAGTTGGTCATGGCCAGCTTCAGCTTGCCGCCGTAGCCGGTCGGATCGCGATAGGAGCAGTCGGCCTTGACGGAGATCGGCTTGACGGCGATCGGCTTGATCGAGCGCCCGGCCAGGCGGCTGTAAGTCTCGGTTGGCGCAGCCGGCGCAGGCGCCGGCTTGGCGGCTTCGGGGGCCGGAGTCGGGGCGGGCTTTGCCGCCACCGGCGGCTCCTTGGTCGCGCAACCCGCGAGGAGAACAACGACAAGACCAGCGACTGCGGTGGTATATCGGGTATTCATGTCACGCTCCTATGTCCGGACACCGGCGATGCCAATCGGTGGCCTGTTGGTATTGATGGGCGACGTTGAGCATCTTCGCCTCGGCGAACCAGGGGCCGATGACTTGCAAGCCCACCGGCATGTTGCCGGCACCGAAACCGCAGGGAATCGACATGCCCGGCAGACCGGCCAGATTGACGGCAATGGTGTAGATGTCGGCAAGATACATCTGCACCGGATCGGCGCTCTTGGCACCGAACGGAAACGCCACCGAGGGCGAGGTCGGCCCCATGATGACGTCGCAAACCTTGTAGGCTTCCTGAAAGTCAGTCGCGATGAGACGCCGGATCTTCTGCGCCTGCAGGTAGTAGGCATCGTAGTAGCCGTGCGACAGCACGTAGGTGCCGATCAGGATGCGGCGCTTGACCTCTGCGCCGAAACCCTCCGCGCGGCTCTTGCAGTACATGTCGGCAAGATCGCCGTATTCGGCGGCGCGATGGCCGTAACGCACGCCGTCGAAGCGCGAGAGGTTGGAACTCGCCTCGGCCGGCGCGATGACGTAATAGGCCGGTACGGACAGCCCGGAATTTGGCAGGCTCACCTCGACGGTAGTCGCGCCGAGCTTGCGGTACTGGTCGAGCGCGGCATCGATCGCCGCACGAACATCGTCGTCCATGCCGGCGCCGAAGAATTCCTTCGGCAACCCGATGCGCAGGCCGGCGAGCGGCTTCATCAAGTCGCGCGAGTAATCCTCGGACTCGCGTTGCAGCGAAGTCGAGTCGCGTTCGTCGAAGCCGGCCATGGCGGAGAGCAGCAAGGCGCAGTCCTCTGCCGACTTTGCCATCGGTCCGCCCTGGTCGAGCGAGGAGGCAAAGGCGATCATGCCGTAGCGCGAAACGACGCCGTAGGTCGGCTTGAGGCCGGTCAGACCGCACAGTGCCGCCGGCTGGCGGATCGACCCACCGGTATCGGTTCCCGTCGCCGCCGGGGTCAGCCGTGCCGCAACTGCGGCGGCCGAGCCGCCCGAGGAGCCACCCGGCACGCAGTTCGTATTCCAGGGGTTCTTCACGGGGCCGAAATGCGAGGTTTCGTTCGACGAGCCCATCGCGAACTCGTCCATGTTGAGCTTGCCCAGCGTCACCGCGCCCGCCGCCTTGAACTGCGAGACGACGTGGGCATCGTAGGGCGAAACGAAATTTGCCAGCATCTTCGAGCCGCAGGTGGTCGGCCAGCCTTCGGTGCAGAAGATGTCCTTGTGGGCCAGCGGCACGCCCAGCAGCGCGCCCGCCTCGCCCTTGGCGCGCCGCTCGTCGGCGGCGCGCGCCATCGCCAGCGTCCTGTCGCGGTCGGTGGTAATGAAGGCGTTGAGGGTCGGGTTGAGCCGTTCGATGCGGTCGAGGAACAACGTCGCCAATTCGACGGCGGAAACCTGCTTCGCCGCCATGGCCGCGGAAAGCTGCGTCAGGCCGGACTCGATCATTCGATGACTTTCGGCACCAGGTACAGCCCAGCTTCGGTTTCCGGGGCGATGGCCTGGAACGCCTCGCGACGATCCGGCTCGGTCACCGCGTCGACGCGCAGGCGCTGCACCACGTCCATGGCGTGGGCCATGGGGGCCACCCCGGCGGTATCGACCGCTTGCAACTGCTCGATGAACGCGAGGATGCCGTTCAATTGGTCTCCGGTGCGGCCGGTTTCCTCGTCTGACAGTTCAAGGCGGGCCAGCCGGGCGATCCGGCGAACCTCTTCTGGATTCAGGGACATATGGGCGAAATACGGGGCAAAACCTTATCTTGCGTTACGGGATACGCTATCATAAGTCATTTCGGCGCCTGCCCATGCGGGTCGGCCGCCCCCGACAGACCGCACTTTCCACTACTACTGGAATTCCCGATGTTCGGCATTCTCCGCTCCTACTTTTCCAACGACCTGGCAATCGACTTGGGTACCGCGAACACGCTGATCTACGTGCGCGGCAAGGGCATCGTGCTCGACGAGCCGTCTGTGGTCGCCATCCGCACCGAAGGCGGCCCCAACGCCAAGAAGACCATCCAGGCGGTCGGCGCATCGGCCAAGCAGATGCTCGGCAAGACGCCTGGCAACATCACCGCCATCCGCCCGATGAAGGACGGCGTCATTGCCGACTTCACCGTCACCGAACAGATGCTGAAGCAGTTCATCAAGAAGGTGCACGACTCGCGCCTGTTCTCGCCAAGTCCGCGCATCATCATCTGCGTTCCCTGCGGTTCGACGCAGGTGGAACGGCGCGCCATCCGCGAGTCCGCGCTCGGAGCCGGCGCCAGCCAGGTCTACTTGATCGAGGAACCCATGGCCGCAGCCATCGGCGCCGGCCTGCCGGTTTCCGACGCGACCGGCTCGATGGTGGTGGACATCGGCGGCGGCACCACCGAAGTCGGCGTCATCTCGCTGGGCGGCATGGTCTATTCCGGTTCGGTGCGCGTCGGCGGCGACAAGTTCGACGAGGCGATCATCAACTACATCCGTCGCAACTACGGCATGCTGATCGGCGAAACCACCGCCGAAGCCATCAAGAAGGAAATCGGCTCCGCCTTCCCGGGCTCCGAAGTGCGCGAGATGGAAGTGAAGGGCCGCAACCTGGCCGAAGGCATTCCGCGCAGCTTCACCATCTCCTCGAATGAAATTCTCGAGGCGCTGACCGACCCGCTGAACCAGATCGTCGGCTCGGTGAAGATGGCGCTCGAACAGACGCCGCCCGAACTCGGCGCCGACATCGCCGACAAGGGCATGGTACTCACCGGCGGCGGTGCGCTGCTGCGCGACCTCGACCGCCTGATGATGGAAGAAACCGGTCTGCCGGTCATCGTCGCCGACGATCCGTTGACCTGCGTCGTACGCGGCTCGGGCATCGCGCTGGAAAAGATGGACAAACTCGGCAGTATTTTTGCTAACGAGTAGCCACCGCCCCCGTTAGTGTGCGAACCGGCGCAACAGCCGCGCCGTTGCGTCATTTCCGGGAGTCATTGCCGCCTTGATCTCCACCGTCGGACATTTGCCGCCACCCTTCTTCAAACGGGGTCCGGCGCCGCTCGCCCGGCTGCTGTTCTTCATCTCGCTCTCGATAACCCTGCTGGTCGCGGATCTGCGCTTCCATACCCTTGAAATGGCGCGCCAGGGCGTCGCGGCCGTGCTCTGGCCGATCCAGCGTATCGCGTATGTCCCGGTCGACGCCGGCATGGATCTCGGCGAGTACTTCGCGACGCTCTATTCGCTGAAGACGGAGAACGATCAGCTCCGCCGCCGCGAGCTCGCCACCGCGAATCAGCTCCTGCGCCAGGGGCACCTCGAAGAGGAAAACCGCCGCCTGCGCGCCCTCCTCGACATGCGCGAGCGCCAGCCGGCCGAAGGGCGCGTGGCGGAAATCCTCTATGCGGCACGCGATCCGTTTACCCGCAAAGTCATCGTCGACAAGGGCAGCAACGCCGGGGTCGAACCGGGCCAACCGGTGATCGACGAACTCGGGGTGCTCGGCCAGATCACGCGCACCTATCTCTTCACCAGCGAGGTGACGTTGCTCACGGACAAGGATCAGGCCATTCCGGTCCAGGTGCAGCGCAGCGGCCTGCGGGCGGTGCTGGCGGGCGCCGGGATCGGTACCATGGAGTTGCGCTTCCTGGCCGCCAACGCCGACGTCCAGCCCGGCGATGTACTGGTCACCTCCGGCCTCGACGGCATTTACCTGCCGGGACTGCCCGTAGCCAAGGTAGTCAATATCGACCGCGACAATTCCTTTTCCTTCGCCCGCATCGACTGCGTGCCGCTGGCCGGCGTCGAGCGCCACGGCCAGGTGCTGATCCTCGGCCGCCGCGTCACGCCGCCCCTGCCGGCGGAGGCGGCCCCGACGCCGATCAAGCCGGCCAAGGGCGCCAGGATCAAGAGGAAGCCCTGATGCAGCCGACCCAATCGTCACGCCGCATCCTGCTGCCGGTCCGGCCCTGGTTCATTTTCGCCAGCCTGATGGCGGCGTTGTTCCTGAACGTGGTGCCGCTGGGCCGCTTCGCCGCGATGCCCGACTGGGTGGCACTGGTGCTGATCTTCTGGTGCATTCATCAGCCGCAAAAGGTCGGCATGGGCGCCGCCTTCGTGCTGGGCCTGCTGATGGACGTCGCGGATGCGAGCATCATGGGTCAGCACTCGCTCGCCTATGTGCTGCTCGCCTTCGGCGCCAGCGTCCTGTCGCGGCGGATCCTCTGGTTTCCCCTGGTCCAGCAGGCGCTGCACGTTCTGCCGATCCTGGTCGGCGCGCAGGTCAGCATGCTGCTGGTCCGGCTCGCGGTCGGCGCCGAATCCCCTGAACTTGCCTGGTTCCTGGGTGGCTTCATCGGTGCCGCCCTGTGGTATCCGCTGACCTACCTGCTGCTGCTGCCGCAATACCGGCCGGTCGAGCGGGACGAGAACCGTCCCATCTGAGCCGTGGAATTCAAGAACCCCCAGGAGGATCTGGAACGCTTCAGAAGCCGGCTAACGGTCGCCGGCGGCTTCGTCCTGCTCTGCTTCGGTATCCTGTTTGCGCGCTTCTTCTGGCTACAGGTGATCCAGCACAAGTACTACGAAACCCGCGCCGACGACAATCGCATCTCGCTGGTGCCGATCGTGCCCAATCGGGGCCTGATCCTGGACCGCAACGGCGTCATCCTCGCCCGCAACTATTCCGCCTACACGCTGGAGGTCACTCCGTCGAGGATCCGCGGCGACCTGGAGGCGGTCATCGACGAACTGGCAACCGTCGTCGACGTCCAGCCCAAGGACCGCAAGCGCTTCAAGAAGCTGCTCGACGAGAGCAAGAACTTCGAGTCGCTGCCGATTCGCACCCGGCTGACCGACGACGAGGTGGCCAAGTTCATTGCCAACCGCTACCGCTTCCCGGGCATGGACATCAAGGCGCGCCTGTTCCGCCAATATCCGTTCGGCGCATTCGGTGCTCACATGCTCGGCTACATCGGCCGCGTCACCGACAAGGATCTCGACCGGATCTCGATTGAAGACCAGGAAGCCAACTATCGCGGTACCGACCACTTCGGCAAGACCGGCCTGGAACAGCGCTATGAGTTCGATCTGCACGGCGCCACCGGCTTCGAGCAGATCGAGGTCGATGCCGGCGGCCACGCGGTACGCACCCTGGCGCGCACTGCGCCCGTGGCCGGCAACAATCTGACCCTGACCGTAGACGCCAAGCTCCAGGAAATCGCGGAAAAGGCGTTCGGCGCCCGGCGCGGTGCGCTGGTGGCGATCGAACCTTCGACCGGCGGCATCCTGGCACTGGTCTCGGTGCCGAACTACGACCCCAACCTGTTCGTCGACGGCATCGGCACTTCGGATTGGGACAGCCTGAACAACAGCCCGGACAAACCCATGGTCAACCGGGCGCTGAACGGCGCCTATCCGCCGGGGTCGACCTTCAAGCCCTACATGGCGCTTGCCGCGCTGTCGCTCGGCAAGCGGCGCCCGGAGCAGGCGATCTTCGACCCCGGCTACTTCAACTTCGGCAACTACACTTTCCGCGACGACAAGAAGGGTGGCCACGGCACGGTCAACATGTACGCGTCGATCGTCCATTCCTGCGACACCTACTACTACATGCTGGCCAACGACCTCGGCATCGACAACATCGCCAGCTTCATGTACCAGTTCGGCTTCGGCCAGCGGACCGGCATTGACCTCGAGGGCGAGTCCGAAGGAGTGCTGCCCTCGCAGGACTGGAAGAAGAAGCGCTTCAAGAAGCCGGAACAGCAGAAATGGTATGCCGGCGAGACGATCTCCATCGGCATCGGCCAGGGATACAACTCGTACACGCCGATCCAGCTTGCGCAGGCGATGGCCGGCCTCGCCAACAACGGCGTGATGTACCGGCCGCATCTGGTGCAGAACGTCACCGATACGCGAAGCGGCGAAAGGAGCAACCCGGCTCCGGTGCCGCCGCGGACCATCGCGCTGAAGCAGGAGCACATCGACGTCGTCAAGCATGCCATGGCCGGCGTCAACAAGGAGGGCACCGGAGCGCGCGCTTTCGCGGGGGCCGGGTACGAATCGGCAGGCAAGACGGGCACTGCGCAGGTCTACTCGCTCAAGGGCGCCCAGTACAAGGAAGG
>JAEHDA010000041.1 GCA_016880655.1 Rhodocyclaceae bacterium | reverse complement strand
CCTGACGCCCGCGCATATCCTTCTGACTGAGCAAGGCCATGTGGTGCTGATCGACTTCGGCCTCGCCTGCCACGGCGACCTGCCCGATCTCGCCGGCACCGAAGGCGAGGGCCCGCTGGGCACCCCCTCGATCATCGCGCCGGAGCAAGTGGTCGGCGTGCGCGGCGACCCGCGCAGCGATCTCTTCGCGGCCGGTGCGATCCTCTACCGGCTGGCGACGGGCCGCTATCCCTTCGGCAGCGCCGGCAACAGGTGGACGCTGCATCGGCGGCGCTGGCTCGACCCCGTACCGCCGCGCGTGATCGATCGCGCGATTCCCGAGTGGTTGCAGGAGGTCGTGCTGCGCTGCCTGGCCGTGCGGCCCGAGCGGCGCTACGCTTCGGCCGCACATCTCGCCTACGACCTCGCGCATCCGGATCAGGTGGTGATCGGCGAACGCGGCCGGCGCCTGCGGCGCGGCGGCTTGTGGCTGGCCTTGAAGCGCCGGTGGTCAGAACGCTGGCTCGACATCGCGCAGCCGGCACGGCCGACGCGCCAACTGGAGCGTGCGCCGCACCTGCTGGTGGCGGTGGACACCGACGACCACAACGATGCCTTGGCGGATGCGATGCGCATCGCCCTGCGGCGCCTGATCGCGCACGACCCGCACTGGCGCATCACCTGCGTCGGCGTACTGGAACCGTCGATCATGACCGAGCAGGACGAGGGCGATGCCATCGGCCGTTCGCTGCATACCGCCAAGCTGGCGACGCTGCATCAGTGGGCGCATCCGCTCGGATTGCCGAAGGAACGGATTCGCTTCCACGTGCTGACCGGCGGCGAGGCCGCCGCGCAACTGATCGACTACGCGCGTGCTGCCCACGCCGACCACATCGTGATGGGCGCGCGCGGCTCCTCGGCGTTGCGGCGTTATCTCGGCAGCGTGTCGGCGCGCGTGGTCGCCGAGGCGCCATGCAGCGTCACCGTGGTGCGCGTGCCGCAGCCGCAGCAACCTTAGTGCTCAGGCGTTCTTGCCCTTCTGCCAGAGCGCGTCGCCGCCGCCGGCCGACTTGTTGAGACAGCGGCCGAGCACGAACAGCAGGTCCGACAGGCGATTGAGGTACTTCCGTGCGGCATCCGATACCGTCTCCGTGCCTCCCAGCGCGACCACCGAGCGCTCGGCGCGCCGGCAGACAGTGCGGGCAAGATGCGCCAGCGCTGCCGCTCGCGTGCCGCCGGGCAGGATGAATTCCTTCAGCGGCGAGAGTTCGCCGTTGTAGCGTTCGACCGCCGCCTCGACGCGCGCCAGTTGCGTTTCCTTGAGGAAGTTCGCGCCCGGCACCGCCAGTTCGCCGCCGAGATCGAACAGGTCGTGCTGGATGCCGATGATCAGCTCCCGCACCTCCTCCGGCATGTCCTCGCACAGGACCACGCCCAGCAGCGAATTGAGTTCGTCGACCTCGCCCAGCGCGGCGATGCGCGGGGCATCCTTGCCGACCCGCGAGCCGTCGGCGAGGCCGGTGGTGCCGGCGTCGCCGGTGCGGGTGGTGATCTTGGTCAGTCGGTTGGCCATGGTGGACATCCTCGATGGGGATGCCCGGGATTATTGCAGGTGGCGTATCACCACGGCTGACTTTTCAGTCCTGGCGGATCGGCGCGCCGCGATCGGCGGCATTGACCAGCAGCACCGCACAACTGAGGTTGCCGATCACCTGGTCGGCAACGCGCGACAGCTTGCGGCGCCGGTTGCCAACGACGACCAGGTCGGCGTCGAGGCGGTGTG
>JAEHDA010000040.1 GCA_016880655.1 Rhodocyclaceae bacterium | reverse complement strand
GACATGACCCACGGCAGCGGCGGGCGGGCGATGGCGCAGCTGATCGAGGAGCTGTTCCTCGCCGCCTTCGACAACGACTGGCTGCGCGCCGCCAACGACCAGGCCTGCTTCGCGGTGCAAAGCGGGCGCATGGTGATGGCGACGGATTCGCACGTCGTCTCGCCGCTGTTCTTCCCCGGCGGCGACATCGGCTGCCTGTCGGTGCACGGCACGGTGAACGACGTCGCCATGTCCGGCGCCAGGCCGCTCTACCTCTCGGCCAGCTTCATCCTCGAGGAAGGCTTTCCGCTGGCGGACCTGAAGCGCATTGTCGAATCGATGGCCCACGCCGCGCGCGAGGCCGGCGTGCCCATCGTCACCGGCGACACCAAGGTGGTGGAGCAGGGCAAGGGCGACGGCGTCTTCATCACCACCACCGGCGTCGGCGTGGTGCCGGAAGGGGTGAACATTTCCGGCGACCGGGCGCGGCCGGGCGACACGATCCTGGTCTCCGGCACCCTCGGCGACCACGGCGTGGCGATCATGGCGCAACGCGAGAGCCTCGGCTTCGAGACCACCATCCAGTCCGACACGGCGGCCTTGCACGATCTGGTGGCGCGCATGGTCGAGGCGGTGCCGGACATCCATGCCCTGCGCGATCCGACGCGCGGCGGGCTGGCCACCACGCTCAACGAGATCGCCCGCCAGTCCGGCGTCGGCATGATGCTGAAGGAGGAATCCATCCCGGTGCGGCAGGAGGTCGAGGCCGCCTGCGAATTCCTCGGCCTCGACCCGCTCTACGTCGCCAACGAAGGCAAGCTGATCTGCATCTGCGCGCCGGAGCACGCCGACGAACTGCTGGCGGTGATGCGCGCCCATCCGCTCGGCGCGGAGGCGGCGATCATCGGCGCGGTGCATGAAGACCCACACCACTTCGTGCAGATGGAGACCGGCTTCGGCGGCAAGCGCATCGTCGACTGGCTCACCGGCGAGCAGCTGCCCAGAATCTGCTGATGAAGATCCTCTTCCTCACCCACAGCTTCAACAGCCTCGCCCAGCGGCTCTACGTCGAGCTGGCGCAGCGCGGCCACGAGGTCTCCATCGAGTTCGACATCAACGACACCGTCGCCGTCGAAGCGGTCGATCTGTTCCAGCCCGATCTCGTCATCGCCCCCTTCCTCAAGCGAGCCATCCCCGAGGCGGTATGGCGCAACCGCGTGTGCCTGGTGGTGCATCCGGGGATTCCTGGGGACCGCGGCCCTTCGGCGCTCGACTGGGCGATCCTGAACGATGAAACGGAATGGGGCGTCACCGTGCTGCAGGCCAACGCCGTGATGGACGGCGGCGACATCTGGGCGACGCGCAGCTTTCCCATGCGCGCGGCGAGGAAGAGCAGCCTCTACCGCAACGAGGTCACCGAGGCCGCTACCGCCGCCGTGCTGGAGGCGGTGGAGAAATTCGAGCAAGGGAATTTCAAGCCCGTGCCGCTCGACACCGCCAACCCCTCCGTGTGTGGCTGTGAGCGGCCGTTGATGAAGCAGGACGAGCGCCGCATTGACTGGACACGCGACGACACGGCGACGGTGCTGAAGAAGCTCCGTGCGTCCGACAGCTTCCCCGGCCTCGCCGACCGCATCGCCGGCACGGACTGCTGGCTGTTCAACGGTCACGCCGAGGGCCGGCTCCGCGGCGCCCAACCCGGCGCGATCATCGCCCAGCGCCAGGGCGCGCTGTGCCGCGCCACGGTCGACGGCGCGGTGTGGCTCACCCACGCCAAACGCAAGTCCGATCAGCCCACCTTCAAGCTGCCGGCGGCGCAGGCCATTCCCGAGGCGGCGGCCGGCGTGCCGGAATCCGCGCTGCCGGCGCTGCCGCTGCGGGACGCGTCGACCTGGCAGGACATCAGCTATGAGGAGGAGGCCGGCGTCGGCTTCCTGCACTTCGACTTCTACAACGGCGCCATGTCGACGGCGGACTGCCTGCGCCTGCGCGACGCCTTCGTCGCAGCCGCGCAGCGCGAGACGAAAGTCATCGTGCTGATGGGCGGG
>JAEHDA010000266.1 GCA_016880655.1 Rhodocyclaceae bacterium | reverse complement strand
CGATCAGCGCGCTGGTCAGTTCCGGCTCGTACAGTTTGCCGTTCTTGATCATGAACAGGTTCTCGCCGGCGCCTTCCGCCACGAAGCCGTCCACGTCGAGCAGCAGCGCCTCGTCGTAGCCGTGCTCGGTGGCCTCCATGTTGGCGAGGATGGAGTTGGCGTAGGTGCCGGAGTACTTGGCGCGGCACATCGAGACATTGACGTGGTGCCGGGCGTAACTGGAGGTCTTGACGCGGATGCCCTTCTCCATGCCGTCCTCGCCGAGGTAGGCGCCCCAGGGCCAGGCGGCGATGGCGACGTGGGTCTTGGCACCCTTGGGCGAGACGCCCATCTTCTCCGAACCGTAGAAGGCGATCGGCCGCAGGTAGCAGGACTCGAGCTTGTTGGCGCGCACGACTTCCTTCTGCGCCTCCATCAGCGTTTCCTTGTCCCAGGGCATCGGCATGCGGTAGATGTGCGCCGAGTTGAACAGGCGGTCGGTGTGCTCCTTGAGCCGGAAGATGGCCGTGCCGTTGACGGTCTTGTACGCGCGCACGCCTTCGAAGACGGCGAGGCCGTAGTGCAGCGAGTGGGTCAGTACGTGGGTAGTGGCGTCTCGCCAGGGCACGAGCTTGCCGTCGTACCAGATGAAGCCGTCGCGGTCGGCCATGGACATGATGGGGATCTCCAGCAATCTGTCGAAAAATGGATTTTATCGCGGCCTGTAGAATGCGGGGCATGAACCGCATCTGGAAACCCAATGTCACTGTCGCCGCCCTCGTCGAGCGCGACGGCCGCTTCCTGCTCGTCGAGGAGGAGACTCCCGACGGCATCCGGTTCAACCAGCCGGCCGGCCATCTCGACGAAGGCGAGTCGCTCATGGAAGCCTGCGCCCGCGAGGCCCTGGAAGAAACCGCATGGCGCTTTCGTCCGACCTCACTGGTCGGCATCTATATGTGGCCGCGGCCCAAAAGGACAAATGAGGGCGACATTACCTACCTGCGTTTCGCCTTCGCCGGTACGCTGGGCGAGGAACAGATCGGCCGCAGCCTCGATACCGGCATCCTGCGCACCGTCTGGCTGACCCCTGACGAGATCGAGGCCTCGCGCGAGCGGCATCGCAGCCCGCTGGTGTCGCAATGCGTGAAGGACTACCTTGCCGGCAAGCGTTATCCAATGGAAATCCTGCGCCACTATGTCTGAGCATGTGATCGTCGGCATGTCCGGCGGCGTCGATTCCTCCGTGGCCGCGTTGCTGCTGAAGCGTGCGGGCTACCGGGTGACCGGCCTGTTCATGAAGAACTGGGAGGACGACGACAACGAGGAGTACTGCTCCTCGCGCCAGGACCTGATCGATGCCGCCGCCGCTGCTGACGTCATTGGCATCGACCTGGAAGTGGTGAACTTTTCGGCCGAGTACAAGGACCGCGTGTTCGCCGACTTCCTGCGCGAGTACCAGGCCGGCCGCACGCCGAACCCCGACGTGCTGTGCAATTCCGAAATAAAGTTCAAGGCCTTCCTCGACCATGCGCTGAAGCTGGGTGCGGACAGGATCGCCACCGGCCACTACGCGCAGGTGCGCGAGTTCCTCGGTGATTGGCAACTGCTGAAGGCCGAGGACGGCACCAAGGACCAGAGCTACTTCCTTTACCGCCTCAACCAGGCTCAGCTATCGAGGACGCTGTTCCCGGTCGGCCATCTCTACAAGCGCGACGTGCGCAAGATCGCCGAAGAGGCGGGGCTGCCCAACCACGCCAAGAAGGACTCGACCGGCATCTGCTTCATCGGCGAGCGGCCGTTCCGCGAGTTCCTGTCGCGCTATTTGCCGAAGCAGCCCGGCGAGATCCGCCTGCTCGACGACGACCGCGTGGTCGGGCGCCACGAAGGACTCACCTATTACACGCTCGGCCAGCGCGAGGGTCTGGGCATCGGCGGCGTCAAGGGTGCTGCCGAAGTTCCCTGGTTCGTCGCCGCCAAGGACATGGCGAAGAACATCCTCTACGTCGTGCAGGGCCACGAGCATCCGGCGCTGCTGAAGGACCGCCTGACGGCCGGGCAACTGACGTGGATCTCGGGTCGGCCGCCGCACACCCACTGGGTCTATGCCGCGAAGACGCGCTATCGGCAGCCCGACGCCGCCTGCGAGGTGGAAAGCGTGGATACCAGCCGCTGCGAGATCGCCTTCGCCGCACCGCAATGGGCGGTGACGCCCGGCCAGTCGGTGGTGGTCTACGAGTCGCTGGTCTGCCTCGGCGGAGGCATCATCGTCTAGTCGCGCGGCGCGGTGTCGGCGAATGCCAATCGCTGCATCAGCTTGTCGTGCAGACGGCCGAGATTCGGATGACGGCCGCGCCAGTCGATGTCCGGGAAACGGAAATCGAGGTAGCCGAGCGCGCAGCCGACGGCGATGTCGGCGAAGGTGAAGGGCGTACCCATGCACCACGACTGCTCGCCCAGTTCGCGGCCCATCATGCCGAGCGCAGCATCGATCACGTCGCGCTCGCGCTTCATCCAGCTTGGGCTGCGCTGTGCTTCCGGCCGCATCAGCTCCAGGCGAATGCCCACCGCAGAGTCCAGAAGGCCGTCGGCGAGCGCTTCCCAGCGCTTCACCTCGACGCGTTCGCGGCTCGGCT
>JAEHDA010000265.1 GCA_016880655.1 Rhodocyclaceae bacterium | reverse complement strand
GGTTGCGGCGCCCACTTTCCGCCGCTGAGTTCCGGGCCCTATCTGGATGAATCCGGAACGCATGAAGGCGCCCCGGAAGTTGCCGTTCCCTCCATGGTCTCGCCGCCGCGGTCGACCATGCGCGCGCTGCCGCTGATCATCGTCGCGCTGGCCGCCGGGGGCATTCCCATGCTCTGGCTGTATCGAAACGCGATGCCCGTGCCGAAGGCCTGGCAACCGCAAGGTGCCATTGTGGAAACGCCGTCTTCGGCCCCGCCGGTCGTGGTCGTACCGCCCGCCCCGACGCCGTCCGCAAGACTGGAATCCGGCTCGCAGCCCGCGCCGGAAGGCGCTTCCGCCATTTCGACGCCCGCCTTGATTCCGCTGCCGCTGCCGACGAATCCACCGGCTGCCGCCGATGTCCGGCCGCCGGTGAGCGACCACCCGGTTGCGCCGAAAGGCGTACCCCCGGCGAACACCGCGCCGGTCCCTGCCGCCCAGTCCAAGCCGGCCGTCGCTCCGTACCGGCCGCCAGTCGCCGCGAAGCCCAAGGTCAAACCCGCAGCCAGGCCCGCGCAACCGGCTGCCGCACCGGCGGCGGCCACCGAGTGCACCGAGGCGCTGATCGCGGTCGGTCTCTGCGAACCGAAGGCAGGAAAGTAATGGGCAGGCGACGCATGGCCGGACGGCTGTGGGTCGCCGCAGCTTTGGCGTTGTCGTCGCCGGGCAGCCATGCCGCGGAGGAAGTCCGGCTCCTGACGGGGCCACAGGCAAGCACCCAGCATCAGATCGGCGGCGAACTGGCCTGGCACCTCGCCCCGTTCGCCGACATGCCGCTGGCAGTCGTCCCCATGGCGGGTCCGACCGACATCCTTCAGCGGCTGCGCGATGCCACCCGCCAGGGCAGCGGCATGAATCTGGCGTTGCTACAGGCCGATGTCGCGCAGATCTACCTCCTCGCCGCCGAGCGCGGCAATGCCAACGCCGCGGCCTGGCTGGCGCCGCTGCGGGTAGTGGCACCGCTCTACAGCGAAGAACTCCATTTCATCGTCCGCAGCGATTCCGACCTGACGACAGTGCAGGACATTCGCGATGCCCGCATCAACGTCGGCCCGGTGACGGGTGGCACGGCGCTGTCGGTAGCCACGCTCTACCGTCTCCTCTTCGATGCCGCACCCGCGCCGGACAAACTGAGCCGACTGGGTCACGCGGAAGCGCTGGCCAAACTGCTGACCGACCAGAGCATCGACGTCGTCGCCCTGCTCGCCGACCAGCCGGCGCCGCTGCTCGCCAACATGAAGCCCGAAGCGCGCCGCTTCATCCGACTCCTCAAGTTCGATCGGGAGCACCCGACCGGCGAGGCGGTGCAGCGCGTCTATGGGGTGTCCGCGCTGCGCGCGGCCAGTTACCCGAACCTGCTCGGCGAAGATGTGCCGACCCTCGCCGTCCGGCTTTACCTGGTGGCCGGCGGGCAGCGCGAAGACGAAGACGGGGAGCGGCTGCGCCGTCTGGTTGGCGCCTATTGCCAGGAGCTCCCGCGCCTCAAATCCGACGGACATCCCAAGTGGCGGGAGCTGGATCCCGGCCTGCCGGCGCTCGCACCCGGCTGGCACTACGCCAAAGCCACGGCCGCCGGACTCGCGCGCTGCATGGGCGTGGCCGAGAACGCGATTCCCGATACCTGCCTGCCACAGGAACAGGCGCTGGGGCTCTGCGACTAGCGGGTCCGGAACAGCATGGCCTTGCCGGCCTCAATTGCTGACCTGCTTGATCCGAAGCGCTATCCGCATCCGGTAACGCGGGTGGAACTGGTCGAAACGCATATTTCCTGGCTGCTGCTGGCCGGTGACTTCGCCTACAAGCTGAAGAAGCCGGTGACGCTGCCCTTCCTCGATTATGGCAACGTCGAGCGCCGGCGAGCCTGTTGCGAGGCGGAGTTGCGACTGAACCGCCGTTACGCGCGCGACCTGTATCTCGATGTCGTCGAGTTCGATGGCGAGCCGGCCGTGAAGATGCGCCGCTTCGACGAAGCACTGCGCCTCGACCATGTCTGCGCACGCGGCGAATTGACGCCGGCGCATTTGTCCGATCTCGCCCGCACGATCGCCGCCTTCCACTCATCTGCCGCCGTGGCGCCGGCCGGTTCCCGTTTCGGCGCGCCGGAACAGGTGCTGGCGACCGCGCTGGAAAACTTCGATGAGCTCGACGCGCTGCTGGCCGGCGAGGCGCCTCGCCTGGCAACCCTGCGCGCCTGGACCGAGGCCGAGTTCGCCCTGCGCCGCAATGCGTTCGCCGCACGCAAGGCCGGCGGCTTCGTCCGCGAATGCCACGGCGACCTGCACCTCGGCAACCTGGTGCTGCTCGACGGCAAGGCCACGCCCTTCGACTGCATCGAGTTCAACGAGGATTTCCGGTGGATCGACGTGGCGAGCGAGATCGCCTTCACCTGGGTCGATCTGCTCGACCACGGCAAGCCGGGCCTCGCCTGCTGGCTGCTCAACGAATGGCTGGTCTGGTCCGGCGACTACGGCCACGACGGCGCCCTCGCCGTCTTGCGCTTCTATGCCATCTATCGGGCCATGGTGCGAGCCAAGGTGGCGGCGATGCGCGGCAACGCGGTCGAAGCGACCGAATACCTCACCATGGCCGAATGCCTCGGCGTGTCGCCACCACTGACTCTTGCCATCACCTTCGGGCTTTCCGGCTCCGGCAAGACGACGGTTTCGTCGGCGCGCCTGCTGGCGGATGAGTCGGCGTCGACCATCCGCATTCGTTCCGACGTCGAGCGCAAGCGCCTCTTCGGCCTGGCGCCGGATGCCGACAGTGGCGGCGCCATCTACACGCCGCAGGCGACCGCCCGCACCTATGCGCGCCTGGCCGACCTGGCCCGCCAGGCATTGGCCGACGGCTGGTCGGTGATCGTTGACGCCGCGTTCCTCAAGCGCGCCGAGCGCGCCGCTTTTCGCGCCCTGGCCGGCGAGCGCGGAATGCCCATGCGCATCCTCGCCTGCGAAGCGCCGATGCCCGAATTGCGGCAGCGCCTCGACGCGCGTGCCAGCGACGCTTCCGAGGCGACCGTGGCCGTGCTGGAGCAACAGTTGGCCTGGCAGGAGCCGCTCGACGCGGCGGAACTCAAAGAACGCGCTTAGTGCTCGCCTTTGGTTCGGCGAATCCCGGCCAGGCGATTGCCCTGTTTCTGCGGGCCGCCATTGGGAAACAGGTCGTGGAGATGATGGTTGTTGCCGCGGTCCGGACCCCAAATGGGCCGGAAATGCTTGATCATGTCGCGCACCTGCGCCTGCACCTGATGCTCGGTGAACGCTTCCCGGATGAAGCGGATCACCTGCCAATGCTCGTCAGTGAGAGTGAGGCCTTCCTGTTCGGCGAGCGCGTAAGCGAAGTCCTCTGACCAGTCGTCCATATTCTGGATGTAACCTTCCTGGTCAGTCTCGATTTCGCGGTCGCCGACGCGTAGCCGGCGGATCCGCGTTGCATAGGGATTGGTCTTCATGCTCTCCTGTATCCGAATCCTGGTTGATGATCGCCGGCCGGATTGTCAGGTACGCTTGGCCCGCACGATCTGGTAGGCACGACCAAGATAACCGATCGGCGCGCTCCAGATGTGCACCAGGCGCGTGAAGGGGAAGAACAGGAACACCGACATGCCGAGGAACATATGGAACTTGTACACCGAGCTGACATCGAGCACCAGCTTGGGGTCCGGATGGAGGTAGAGGATGCTTTGCACCCAGTCTGCCAGTCGGATCATGGTCTCGGCATTGCCGGCATCGGCGTGGTGTATTGAAGTCGGGATTGTCGCCAGCCCGGCGGCGGCAGTCAACGCCAGCCAGCCGAGGATGTTGATGTCCATCCAGCGCGAAGCGGCGCGCACCCGAACATTGGTCATGCGCCGCAGCCACAGCAGGATCGCGCCAAGCAGGCATAAGCCCCCGAACACGGTGCCCGCCGAGATGGCGATCCACTGGTGGGTCATGTCCGAAATGCCCATGCCCAGGAACACCGCATGCGGCGTCAGCAAGCCGGCAACGTGGCCCAGAAACAGGCCGAGGATGCCGTAATGGAAGAGATTGCTGGCGACACGCATGCCGCTCTTGGACAGCAGCTGGCTCGAATCGCTCTTCCAGGTGTACTGCTCGTTATCGAAGCGGATCCAGCTACCGAGCAGGAACACGGTGGTAGCGATATAGGGATACACGCCGAAGATGAAGTTGTGCAGGAATTCCATTATCGTCTCCGTATTGTTTAATCAACACTGCCGTCCGGTGCATTCGGACGACAGGCTTGGCGGTGCATTCCAGTTCACCGGTGGGTCGAAGTCGCCATCGTCGAGCAAGGGGTTGGATTTCTTCTCCGCTGCCGGCGTGACGAGTTCGCCATTGGCGTCAACCAGGCGGCTGCGCCGTTCGACCAGCGCCACCAGCTCGGCATACGGGCTGCCAGCCTCGGCCAGGTTGGCGTGCACCTGCCGCAGCGCCTTGTTCCAGCGTGACAGGAACATCCGGCCCTCTTCGTCCTCCAGCACCGAGACGAACTCGAGCATCAGCGGCAGGTAGTCCGGCAGTTCCTTCTGGGCGATTTCGATGCCGTATTCCTTGTAATACTCGGTGAGGTCGATCAGCGCAGGCCCGCGGTTCTTGTCCTCGCCGATCAGGTGGTGGGTGAGGTGCAGGCTGTGCTCGGGCACCATGTCGAAGGTACGCACGTAGTCCTCTTCCAGCGCCAGCGGCTCGCCGTCCGAAAGGGTGGCGACGAAGCGACCGAGCACCTCGCGTTCCTCGCCGGAAAGATCGGCGTCGGCGATCGCGTCGGCGATCTCCGGCAGTGCGGCGCGCAGTTCTGCGTCGGGATAGCCAAGCAGGGTAGACAGGATGCGATGGATTAGCATGACCGCATCTCCCTAGCGCTCGTCGGCCGACGGCGCCGGCTCGCACGACTCCACCGTCTCGCGGCGTCGCTCGGGGAACAGCGAATTGCCGCTGATGCCAGCCGACGAGTCGTTGCCGAAGGAGAAGCCGTTCTGTCCCTGGAAGCCGTGGAAGTCCTCAAGCGTCATTTCGGCATGGCCGGTGGGGATGACGAATCGGTCTTCGTAATTGGCAATGGCCATCAGCTGATACATGTCCTTGGCCTGTTGTTCGGTCAAGCCGACGGCGTCAAGGGCGCGGGTGTCGGCCTTGCCCTCGACGTGCACCGAGCGCTGGTAGGAGCGCATTGCCAGCATCTTGTTGATGGCAGTGCGCACCGGCTGCTCCTTGCCGGC
>JAEHDA010000264.1 GCA_016880655.1 Rhodocyclaceae bacterium | reverse complement strand
TCGATGGTCAGAAACTGATCGACCTCGACATCGAATCGGCCGCAAAGGAACAACGCAAGAGCAATATCTACAAGGCGGTCATCACCCGCATCGAGCCCAGCCTCGAAGCCGCCTTCGTCGATTACGGTGCCGAGCGCCACGGGGTCCTGCCCTTCAAGGAAGTCTCGCGATCCTACTTCCGCTCCGACATGGATCCGGGCCGCGCCAAGATCCAGGACGCCCTCAAGGTCGGCCAGGAACTGATCGTTCAGGTCGAGAAAGATGAGCGCGGCAACAAGGGCGCGGCGCTGACCACCTTCGTTTCGCTCGCCGGCCGTTATCTGGTCCTGATGCCGAACAACCCGCGCGGCGGCGGCGTCTCGCGTCGCGTCGAAGGCGAAGACCGACAGGAACTCCGCGAGGTCATGGACCAACTGGATGTCCCCCCGGGGATGAGCCTGATCGCTCGCACTGCCGGCATCGGCCGCAATGCCGAAGAACTCCAGTGGGATCTCAACTACCTGATGCAGTTGTGGACCGCGATCGACGGTGCCTCCACGGCACAAACCGGCGCCTTCCTGATCTATCAGGAGTCGAGCCTGGTGATTCGCGCCATCCGCGACTACTTCCAGCCCGACATCGGCGAGATCCTGATTGACACCGATGACATCTTCGAGCAAGCCCAGCAGTTCATGGCGCACGTGATGCCCGGCAACGTGGCGCGCGTCAAGCGCTACCGGGACGACGTGCCGCTGTTCTCGCGCTTCCAGATCGAACACCAGATCGAGTCGGCCTACTCGCGCCAGGTAACGCTGCCCTCCGGCGGTGCCGTGGTCATCGACCACACCGAAGCCTTGGTCGCGGTCGACGTAAACTCCGGCCGCGCCACCAAGGGTTCGGATATCGAGGAAACCGCACTGCGCACCAACCTCGAAGCGGCCGACGAAGTCGCCCGCCAGTTGCGTCTTCGCGACCTCGGTGGCCTGATCGTCATCGACTTCATCGACATGGAAAGCACCAAGAGTCAGCGTGAGGTGGAAAATCGCTTGCGCGACGCCCTGCACTACGACCGCGCCCGTGTGCAGGTCAGCAAGATCAGCCGCTTCGGCCTGCTCGAGCTATCGCGTCAGCGTCTGCGCCCTGCCCTCGCCGAGACCAGCTACATTACCTGCCCGCGCTGTACCGGTACCGGCCACATCCGGTCGACAGAATCCGCTGCGTTGCACATCCTGCGCATCCTCGAAGAGGAGTCGATGAAGGAAAACACCGGCGCGATCCATGCGCAGGTTCCGGTCGATGTCGCCACCTTCCTGCTCAACGAGAAGCGCGTCGATATCGCGCGCATCGAGGTTCGCCACCGCATCAACCTAGTCATCGTCCCGAACCGGCAACTGGAAACACCGCAGCACGAGATCGTTCGCCTGCGCCACGACCAGTTGAATGCAGACGATGTGGCCATCCCGAGCTACCAGATGGCCGAGAAGGCTGCGGATGAGCCCTACCAGCCGCCATCGGCCCAGACCGAAGCACGCCCACCGAAGCAGGAAGCCGCAGTCAAGGGCATCACGCCCGATCAACCGGCGCCGATCGTCGAACCCAAGCCGGAAGCCAAGCCCGAAGTCAAGGCGGAACCGGGCATCATCGCCAAGATCTTCGCCTGGTTCGGTGGGAACAAGGTTGCGACAGCGCCACAACCCGAGGCCAAGCCGGAAAAGCCTGCCCGCCGAGAGCGTAGCGACCGCAACGGTCGGGACCGCGGCGGTGAGCGCGGACGCAACCGTCGTGACCGCGACAACCGCGAAGGTCGCGAAGAGCGCCAGGGCCGGGAGCAGGGTGAACGCAAGGAGCGCAGCGACAACCCGCAGCGAGGCCAGCAACAACCCCGCCGTGAAGAAACTGCGGCGGAAGGCCAGCAGCAGCGCGAAGGCGGACGCCGCGGACGCGGCCAACGCAACGAGTCCCGGGACGACAAGCGTGAGGAAAAACGCGACGAACAGCGCAGCAACGAACCCCGCCAACCCAAGACACCGCGAACCGATGTCAGCGTGACAGGTGCGGACGAATCCGCAGCGTCAGCTCCGAGCGCGGCACCTGCCGAGGGTAGCGCCGAAGGTGGTCGTCGCCGCGGTCGGCGCGGCCGCGGTCGTGGTGAGCGTCGCGAAGAAGGCGCTCCAACCGACGTGGTCGAGACGGTAACGCAGGAAAGTGGCGCTCGCGAGGAGGTTTCGATACTCGCTGCCGCGCCCGCTGTGGAAATCGTCGCAGCGGCCCGCCCCATGCCATGGCCGGTGCCTGCGCCCACGCCACCGGCAGTCGAGCCGGTGATTCAGGTCCAGGAACCAGCGGTGTCTCGTGCGGCAGCCGAGCCGATCGAGGTAGTCCAGGCTGTGGTTCCGGTTGCCGAGCCAGCCACTGAGGTTGCGGTCGAATTCCACCGACCGGCACCCGCCGAACCGATTGCCGTTCCACCCGAGCCAATCAAGGAAGCCGCCCCGCTCAACGTTGCGGCCAATCTGGAACAGGCCGGCCTGGTAATGATCGAGACGGCGGCAAGCGGCAGCCAGTCGGAAATGCCGATCGAAATGTCCAAGCCGCCTTTGGGCCGCAAGCCGAAAGCTCCGGTGTTGGTCGCGGACGAGCCGCTGCAAATGGTGGAAACCCGTCACGACTGACCCGTCGCCGGGAAATGCGGCCGCCCAATGGATCGGGCGGCCGTTTTTTATTTGCGCTGCCGTAGCTCGTCAATCAAGCCGGCGCAGGCATCTTCGATGAGATCGAGCACTCGCTCGAAACCATCCGGACCACCATAGTAAGGATCCGGTACCTCCTCGTCGTCCGCATCGCGCGCATAGTCGAGAAGCAACCCCAGCCGACGATGCTCTTCGGGCGGGCAGGCTTCGCGCAGCACGGAGAGATTGCTCCGATCCATGGCCAGGATCAGATCAAAGCGCAGAAAGTCAGCCGTGGCGACACGCCGTGCCCGCAGACTGGACAGATTGTAGCCGCGCGTGACGGCCGTCTTCTGGGAACGCGGGTCTGGCGGTTCCCCGACGTGATAGGCGTGCGTTCCCGCCGAATCAACTTCCACTTGATCAGCAAGTCCCGCGCGCTCCAGATGCGTGCGCAGAACGCCTTCGGCGGTCGGGGATCGGCAAATGTTCCCCATGCAAACAAGAAGTACTCTAACCATGATCCAATCGAGTTGCTGCGACCGAAATTCCGGCGAAACCCCGCGCGGCCGCGAGATTCGAGCCAATTCCGAATACAATGTTGGCTAATGAGGCGATCAATCGTCGTTATGTTGCCGCTTCATCGCCCGACGAGAGTCAGGCCAATAATAATCGACCGGAGTGGAGTCCCCAATGATGAACGCACAGAAAGTTATCCCCGCAACGCTGATTCCCGGCGACGGCATCGGACCGGAGATCACGGAAGCAACGCTTCAGGCGCTGGATGCGCTCGGCGCGCCGTTTGCCTGGGATCGCCAGGTCGCCGGGGCCGCAGGCGTCGCTGCCTGCAACGAACCGCTTCCGAAAGCCTGTCTCGAAAGCATACGTAGCACGCGGCTGGCGCTCAAAGGTCCTCTGGAAACTCCAGTGGGCGGCGGCTACCGCTCTGTCAATGTCCAGTTGCGGGAAGAATTCAAGCTCTACGCCAACTTGCGCCCGGCCAAGACCATCATCCCCGGAGGCCGCTTCGACAACATCGATCTGGTGCTGGTGCGCGAGAACAACGAAGGCCTGTACATGGGCTACGAGCATTTCATCCCCATCGACGGCGACCCGCACGCCGTGGGCATGAGCACCGGCATCAACACCCGCCAGGGCTGCCGCCGCATCTGCCGCTTCGCCTTCGACTACGCCATCCGCAAGGGCCGCAGGAAGGTCACAGTGGTGCACAAGGCCAACATCATGAAGGCGCTGACCGGCATCTTCCTGGAAACCGCCCGCCAAATCCATGCCGAGGAGTACAAGGACAAGATCGGCTTCGAGGAAGTCATCGTCGACGCCTGCGCGATGAAACTCGTCATGAATCCCTGGCAGTTCGACGTGCTCGTCACCACCAACCTGTTCGGCGACATCCTTTCCGACGAGATCGCCGGCCTGGTCGGCGGCCTGGGCATGGCACCGGGTGCGAACATCGGCGAGCATGCCGCGATCTTCGAGGCCGTCCACGGTTCGGCGCCTGACATTGCCGGCAAGGGTGTCGCCAATCCGATTGCGCTGATGCTGGCAGCAGCGATGATGCTCGACCACGTGGGCC
>JAEHDA010000263.1 GCA_016880655.1 Rhodocyclaceae bacterium | reverse complement strand
TAGGTGAACACGCCGCTGCGGCGGAAGCCGGCGCGCACCAGTTCGCCGTAGGTCGTCGCATCGATCAGGTGCGTCGGCGTGGCCACCTGCGAGCGGGCGATGCGGCCCGGCAGGTAGGAGCAGCCGTAGGGCGCCGTGGCGTAGAACTGTAGCAGCGGGAAGGGCGGCAAGTCGCGCAGGTGGGCCATCAGTTCCCCCGGTACGCGTCGCGCACCGCCTCGGCCGGCCAGCGTCCGCGCGAAGAGTCAGCCGTGGCGAGACGCCGCAGCAGCGCGACGAATTCGCTGCGCGGAATCGGCCGGGCACCGAGAGAGGCGAGGTGTGTGGTTTCCATCTGGCAATCGATTATGCCAAATCCTTGGCGTTGCAGATGAATGCACAGGTGCGCCAGCGCGATTTTCGAGGCGTCGGGGCGCCAGGAATACATCGATTCGCCGTAGAAAGCCTGTCCGAGTGCCATGCCGTAGAGTCCGCCCGCCAGTTTGCCTTCCATCCAGACTTCGACGCTGTGCGCGAAGCCGAGTTCATGCAGTTTGCCGTAGGCGGCCTGCATCTCGGCGGTGATCCAGGTGCCGCGCTGGCCGTCGCGCACCGTGCCGGCGCAGGCCTCGACCACCTTGGCGAAGGCGGTGTCGAGCGTTACCTCGTAGGGCCGGTTGCGCAGTACCTTGGCCAGCGACCGCGATATCTTCAGCTCGCTCGGGAACAGCACCATGCGCGGGTCCGGGCTCCACCAGAGGATGGGCTCGCCTGCCGAATACCACGGAAAGACGCCGCGCCGGTAAGCGGCCAGCAGCCGCTCGGGTGAGAGATCGCCACCCGCGGCGAGCAGGCCGTTCGGCTCGGCGAGCGCATGCTCGACGGGAGGGAAGACGGGTTCGGGCGGCAGCCAGGGAATCATTCCCGGAACGCTACGACATGGTCGACATCGAGGCGGATGCCGATCTTCTCGCCGATGGCATGGTTGTGGTGCGAAGGCACCAGCGAGAGCACGCGGGCGCCGGAGGGCAGGCGCAGCGTATAGAGGAATTCCGCGCCCCGGAAGGCCTTGGCGACGACCTCGGCCTGTAGCGAGGCGGCATCGTCGTGGATCAGGTCGTCCGGGCGCAGCAGCACCTGTAGCCGGCAGCCGCGGCCGCAGGTGGCACAGCTCTCCGCGCAGTCGAGCGGCACTGCACTCTTCAGCCGACCCAGTTCGACCTCGACGGTGTCGCTGTCGAGCACGGTGCCCGCGAGGAAGGCGCCCTGGCCGACGAAATCGGCGACGAAGCGCGTCGCCGGGCGGTGGTAGAGATCGTAGGGCGTTGCCCACTGCTCGATGCGGCCGTCCTTCATGATGCCGACCACGTCGGCGACGGCAAAGGCTTCGTGCTGGTCGTGGGTGACCAGGATCGCCGTGGTGCCCGTGGCCTTGATGATGTCGCGCACTTCCAGCGCCAGCCGCTCGCGCAGTTCCACGTCGAGGTTCGAGAACGGCTCGTCGAGCAGCAGCAGTCGCGGG
>JAEHDA010000262.1 GCA_016880655.1 Rhodocyclaceae bacterium | reverse complement strand
CGCAGTTCGCCCGGGGTTTGCGGGCCGCGCAGCAGCAGTTCGCAGACGATGCCGAGTTCCTGAGGCGTGAATTTCAGGGTGCCGTATTCGGTGTTGCAGAAGCGGTGCTGGTATTTCGCGACGCGGCTACCGAAGCCGCCATGTTCGCTCACCAGGTAGCGCTTGCTGAGTTGGTCGAGAGTCCGCTGGACGGTCGTCTCGTCGGGTTCCAGCACCGGATCGCGGTTGCTCTTCTGGTTGCAGGCGTTGACAAGCGCGTTGACGGAGAGCGGATATTGCTCGGGCGTCGTGATTTCCTTTTCGATCAGGCAGCCGATGACGCGGGCTTCGATGGCGGACAGTTCGATGCTCATTGACACTCCGGAGTTCTCTTGACGGCGCCGGTGATGGCGCGGAAATGTTGGTAGCGGCGGCGATCCACCGCGCCTGACTCTACCAGTGCCTTGACGGCGCAGCCTGGCTCAGCTTCGTGCCGGCAGTCATGAAAGCGACACTGGCCGAGCGTCGGGCGGAACTCCCGGAACGCCCATTCGATCTCGCCGAACGTCAGATGCGCGAGGCCGAATTCCTGTAGGCCCGGGCTGTCGATGATCGCCGATTCCTCGTCGAGGTGATATAGCGTCGCATGCGTCGTCGTGTGCTTGCCCGAGTCGAGCGCGGTCGAGATTTCCCGCGTGGCCGCCAGGGCGCCGGGTACCAGTGCATTGATCAGCGTCGACTTGCCCATGCCGGACTGGCCGACCAGCACGGACAGGCGGTGCTCCAGCCAGCCGCGCAGCGGCTCGGCATCCTGTTTCGCGGACATTTCGATGATCGGGTAGCCGATGGCCTTGAACGGCGCCAGCCGCTCGCGCGCCGCGGGCAAGGCATCTGCGAGGTCGCACTTGTTCAGGACGATGATCGCGCGCATGCCTTCGTGTTCGGCTGCGGCGATGGCGCGCGAGACCAGTTCGTCGCTGAAGGCGGGTTCGGTGGCGGCGACGATGACCACCTGTTCCACGTTGGCGGCGATCAGTTTCTGCTTCCATTGATCGCTGCGGTAGAGCAGGGAGTCGCGCAGGCGGTGATCGACGATGCGTGCCTGGCCGGTCCCGGCCGGTTCGATGGTAACGCGATCGCCGCAGGCGTAGTCGCTGCGCTTGCCGCGCGGCATTGCCTGCCAGCGGCGGCCGTCGGCGGATTCCACTTCGTAGTGCCGCCCGTGGGCAGCGATGATGGTGCCTTCGACGGTCAAGAGGCGAACAGTGCGTCGACCTTCGCCGCGCAGTCGAAGTCCTTGCGGGACGGTCCGCCGGCCGAATGCGTCGTGTAGGCGACGGTGCACTGGTTGTAGCCGACCGTCAGGTCGGGATGGTGGTCGGCGCGGTGCGAGATCCAGGCGGTGGCATTCACGAAGGCCATGGTCTCATGGTAGTTGGCGAAGCGGTAGGTCTTGACGATGGTGTCGTCGTCGCGGGACCAGCCTTCCAGGTCCTTCATCCGTTCGGCGATTTCGGTTTCGTTCATGGCGGTGTCCCGAATCAATAGCCGCGCAAGCGGGCAATGCGCAGGCTGGCGGGCGGATGAGAATCGTAGAACAGCGAATGCAGCGGATCCGGCGTCAGCGTCGCGGCATTGTCACGATACAGGCTCACCAGCGCCGTGACCAGATCGCCCGCGCTGGCATGGCTCGCCGCATAGGCGTCGGCCTCGTATTCGTGGCGGCGGGAAAGAAGCGAGGCCAGCGGCGTCAGCGGGAACAGGAACACCGGCAGCACCAGGGAAAACAGCAGCAGCGCCATCGCCGTGCTCGGCATCGCCACGCCCAGCCCCTGGAAGAACCACGGTTCGGCGATCAGTTGGCCGAGCGTCCACAGCAGGCCAAGGCTGATGGTCGCCATCACCGCGATGCGCTTCCAGATGTGGCGGCGCTTGAAGTGGCCGAGTTCGTG
>JAEHDA010000003.1 GCA_016880655.1 Rhodocyclaceae bacterium | reverse complement strand
GGTTACGGCAAGATGGAAGGCGAAGGCGACGACAAGATCATCGCCTACATGATCGAGCGCGATGAATGCCAGGGTCCGGTCTACTTCCAGAAATGGTTTGGCATGAAGCCTACCACGCCAATCATCTCCGGCGGCATGAACGCGCTGCGCCTGCCCGGCTTCTTCGAGAACCTCGGCCACGGCAACGTCATCAACACCGCCGGCGGCGGCGCCTACGGCCACATCGACAGCCCGGCGGCCGGCGCGATCTCGCTGCGCCAGGCCTACGAGTGCTGGAAGGCCGGCGCCGACCCGATCCAGTGGGCCAAGGAGCACAAGGAATTCGCCCGCGCCTTCGAGTCCTTCCCCAAGGATTCCGACAAGCTGTTCCCCGGCTGGCGCGAAAAGCTGGGCGTGCACAAGTAAGCAATATCTGCCGCACAATCCCCGCTTCGGCGGGGATTTTTTGGCCGCCAAACCCGACTTTTTTGATCGGATACCAATATGACGGACAAGACGCAATACCTCGTCAAGCAGGAACCCTTCTACCAGCCGCAGGGCAATGAAGTAGCGCTCTACGAGGCCGCCTACGGCGCGCGCCTGCCGGTGATGATCAAGGGGCCGACGGGCTGCGGCAAGTCGCGCTTCGTCGAATACATGGCGTGGAAGCTCGGCCGCCCGCTGATCACCGTCGCCTGCAACGAGGACATGACGGCCAGCGACCTGGTCGGCCGCTATCTGCTCGACGCCAACGGCACGCGTTGGCTCGACGGCCCGCTGACCACCGCGGCGCGCATCGGCGCGATCTGCTATCTCGACGAGATCGTCGAGGCACGCCAGGACACCACCGTGGTGATCCACCCCCTGACCGACCATCGTCGCACGCTGCCGCTCGACAAGAAGGGCGAGCTGATCGAGGCGCATGCCGACTTCCAGTTGGTCATCTCGTACAACCCCGGCTACCAGTCGCTGATGAAGGATCTGAAGCAATCCACCAAGCAGCGCTTCACCGGCTTCGATTTCGACTATCCCGAAGCCGAACTGGAGGCTGACATCGTCGCCAAGGAAACCGGCCTGGAGCGCGAACCGACCGCCAAGCTGATCAAGATCGCCCACACCGCGCGCAACCTCAAGGGCCACGGCCTCGACGAGGGCATCTCGACCCGCCTGCTGGTCTACGCCGCAACGCTGATCAAGCGCGGCGTGGCGCCCGTCGACGCCTGCCGCATGGCGCTGGTGCGGCCGATCACCGACGACCCCGACATCCGCGCCACGCTCGACCACGCCATCGACGCCGTCTTCGCCTGAAAGTCAGTCGTGGTGACACGCCGATGAGTACGGCTCCTGACGCACGCAAGCGGGTGATGATGCACCCGCAGGTGCAGACCTACTGGTACGAACTCGACTGCGGCTTCCAGCAGGTGGCCGAGGTGTTCGAAGAGTGCGTCTATGAAGCGCTGACCGCCTTCTCGCGGCCGCAGGTGAAGGCCTATCTCGAAGCGGCGCGCGTGCTCGGCAAGCTCGGCCGCGGTCCCGAACCGATGCTGGCTTTCCTCGAAGAGTGGCCGAGCGTAGTCGCCGCGACGAAGGATGACCCACTGCCGTCGGTAATGGATTTCGTTCGCGCCATGCAGAAGTCGCCCAACGGCCCCGCCATCGCGCCCTTCCTGCAAACCCTGGCCGCCGTCGCCCGTCGCCTGCCATCGCTCGCACAACTGAACGGCTACCTCGACGTCGCGCGCGACCTGATGGTGCGCACCACCGGGTCCATCCACGGTTTCCACCAGACCATCCCCAGCCCCGGCCTGCCCGAGTTCTTCGCCCAGGCGCCGCGGCTCGTAGAACTGCTCACGCTGCAAGGCCTGAAGAACTGGGCTGAATACGGCATCAAGAACCACGGCCACCATCCGGAACGGCAGCAGGAGTATTTCAAACTTGCCTCGCCGGACAGCCGCGCCGTGCTGCAACGCGAGCGCCATGGCACGCTGTTCCACGACGTCGAGCGCAAGCTCGACCTCACCCTGCGCGCGCTATGGAATGATCCCGAGATGCTGGTGCCCTACTCGACCGCCTTCGACGAGATCCGCCAGCCCGTGCCCTACTACGACAAGCTGGGCATGCGCGTGCCGGACGTATACGACGACGCACACGGCCCGCTCGGCACAGTGAGCGGCATCGACCGCTACCGCGCCGTGTTGGCGCACATGGTCGGCCACCGGCGCTGGTCCACGCCGCAGATCGCCGACAACTGGAGCCCCTTCCAGCGCATGGCCGTCGAGTTCTTCGAGGACGCGCGCATCGACACGCTGCTGCTGCGCGAGTATCCCGGTCTCGCACGCACCTTCCTCGCCCTGCATCCCAAGCCCATCGAAGACGCCTGCGATCCGGAAACCACCTCCTGTCTGCGCCATCGCCTCGCCATGCTGTCGCGCGCCTTCATCGATCCGCAGCACGGTTACCGCGACGCGGCGCTGAATGAATTCGTCGCCCGCTTTCACGCACGCCTCGACGAGGGTACGGGCGCCATGGCCGAACTGGCACTCGCGTATGTGGCGAAGACACGCCGCCAGAGCGACCAGTTGGCCAAGGTGCATTTCGACGACACGGTGATCGGCTACCGCGACGACAACCGCCAGCTCTGGCAATTCATCGAGGAAGGCGACGAGGAAGAAGCCTTCGACGAGCCGCGCCAGTTGCAGAAGAACGACGAGCCGCAGGGCCTGCCGCCGCGCCACTACCCGGAGTGGGACTACCAGAGCCAGACCTATCGTCCCGACTGGGTCAGCCTCTATGAGGCGCTGCATCCGGCCGGCAACCCGGCGAAGATCGACCGCCTGCTGGCCAAGCACGACGCGCTCGCCAAGCGGCTGAAGCGCCTGCTCGACCTGCTCAAGCCGCAGGACAAGGTGCGCATCCGCTACCAGGAAGAAGGTTCGGAACTCGACCTCGACGTCGCACTGCGCTCGCTGATCGACTTCAAGAGCGGTACCACGCCCGATCCGCGCATCAACATGAGCCACAAGACTTCCGGTCGCGACATCGCCGTGCTGCTGCTGCTCGACCTCTCGGAATCGCTCAACGAGAAGACCCCCAAGGGGGACCAGACCATTCTCGAACTCTCGCAGGAAGCCGTCTCCCTGCTGGCCTGGGCGATCGAGCACCTCGGCGATCCCTTCGCCATCGGCGGCTTCCACTCCGACACGCGGCACCAGGTACGCTACCAGCACATCAAGGGCTTCTCCGAGCGCTGGAACGACGACGTCAAGGCGCGCCTCGCCGCCATGGAGGCCGGCTGGTCTACGCGCATGGGCGCCGCGCTGCGCCATGCCGGCCACTACCTGGGCACGCGGCAAGCCGACAAGAAGCTGTTGCTGATCCTCACCGACGGCCGGCCCTCGGACGTGGACACGCCGGACGAACGCGCGCTAAGCGAAGATGCCCGCCAGGCCGTGCGAGAGTTGGACCAGAAAGGTGTATTCCCCTATTGCATCAGCCTCGACCCGCGCGCCGACGAGTATGTGGCCGACATCTTCGGTCGCAGCTACACGGTGATCGACAACATCCAGCGCCTGCCGGAAAGGTTGCCGGAGCTCTTCATGGCGCTGAGGAAGTGAGCGCCATGAACGGCCGTACGTCTTCCTGCTTGCCGTAGTAGTCCCGCTTCATCACATTGAACAGCGACCGCCAGTAGCCATCGACGACAAGGTAGGGATACCGGCCGCGCGAGGCCTCGAAGGCCCGCGGCAGGTACTGGTGTGAAAGGTATGGATACTTGTGGTGCACCTCGTGGTAATTGACGTGGCTCCACAGCCATTGCAGCCACTGCGGGGTCAGCACCACCCAGCCACTGAGTTGCTGACGCACATCGACGCCGCTCTCCGCGTCGGACACCACGGCCGGAATGCCATAGTGATCGGCAAGCGCGCGCACGCTGAACACGAAGGGCAGCGCGATCAGCGTCGGCACCCAGGTGAGCATCAACGACACACCGAGCGCCGGCAGCAACAGGAAGTACATCGATAGCGCGACGCCGAGGAAGAACACGTCCTTCAGCACCCGCGCGAAGTCGCCGCGCAACGCGATGTCCACCAGAACGCGATACTGGGCGTACAGCGCGATGAAAGGTCCCAGCACCAGGGCAAACAGGAACGAGGTT
>JAEHDA010000261.1 GCA_016880655.1 Rhodocyclaceae bacterium | reverse complement strand
TCGGCACCGGTTGCGGCGCCATCGAGATGCGCCCGCTAATGACGCCGCGCTTCGATGCCTACCGCTACGGCATCCAGTGGCGGCCGACGCCACGCCAGGCCAATCTGCTGGTCATTTCCGGCTACCTGTCGGTGAAGACGCTGAAGCGTGCGATCCGTGCCTACGAGCAGATGCAGAGTCCGAAATACGTGGTCGGGCTCGGCTCCTGCACGATCAACGGTGGCATGTACTGGGACTCTTACAACACCATCAAGCGGCTTGACGACTACCTGCCGGTCGATCTTTACATCACCGGCTGCATGCCGCGCCCCGAGGCGCTGCTGGCCGGCTTCATGGATCTGAAGAAGATCATCCGCGCAGGCTCAGCCGAGGGCGCCAACAAGTACGCCGAGAACTTCGACTGGTACAAGGCCAACCAGAAGAAGGTGATCCACGACTGGGACATGCCGGACTACAACTGGTAAGCCATGCGCACATTGTACGAACGCCTCAAGGCCCTCTTCCCGCTCGGCGAGCTCACCGAGCAGCGCCCCGACATGGGCTTCGTCACCGTGCCGGCCGAACACCTGCGGCCGCTGCTCACCCAATTGCGCGACCGCGAGGGCTACACGCACCTCGTATTGCTCACCGCAGTCGACTGGATCGAGGAAGGGCAGTTCCAGCTCACCTATCTGCTGTGCAATCGCGGCGCGGCCCGCGACCTCGGCGTGCGCGTGATGATTCCGCGTCCTGCCGTCGGGCTCGCCACCATGGAGGGAATCCACGACCTCTGGCCCACGGCGGCGACCTACCAGCGCGAACTGCGCGAGATGTTCGGCATCGACTTCCCGGGTAGCCCGCGCGTGGACGAAGAGTTCATCCTCGAAGGCTGGATCGACATCCCGCCCTACCGGCGCGACTTCGACACCAGGAAGTTTTCCGAAGAGAACTTCAACCATCGCCCCGGCCGCGAGACACGCGATCCGGCGCAGTACATGAAGCAACAACTCTATCCGGACGGGAAGTGACATGAGCTACACACCCGACCGCAGCCAGTATCCCGCCATGCGCCCCGATGGCACGCTGGACATCGACCTCACGTCCGGCAAGTACCTCAAGCTCTGGCAGGGGCCGCAGCACCCGGGCATCACCGGCAACATGTCGGTGGAACTCACCGTCTGCGGCGACGAAGTGGTCGAAGGCAAGACCCATGTCGGCTACCTGCACCGCGGCTTCGAGAAGCTGATGGAGCGGCGCACCTTCATCCAGGTGTTCCCCATCGTCTGTCGCGTCTGCGTGCCCGAGCCGGACTTCAACGAGTACTGCTACGCGGCTGCCGTCGAGGAACTGGCCGGCCTCCAGGTGCCCGAACAGGCGCGCTGGATCCGCACCCTGATCCTCGAAATGGGCCGCGTGAACAGCTACATGATGTACCTCGGCGGCCAGGCCGGTGCCTTCGGCCTCGGCGTGATCGGCCAGTGGACCACCTACGCCCGCGACCTGATGCTCGACCGCTTCGAGGAACTCACCGGCGCGCGCATCTACCACATGTTCATCCTGCCCGGCGGCGTCCGCGATGGCCTGCCGGACGGCTTCGCGCAGCGCATGGAGGAGACGCTGGCCGAAATCGAACGGACCATGAAGGACGTGTACGAGGTGATGTTCTGCAACGCCGTGTTCAAGACGCGCGCGGTCGGCCTCGGTTACATAGACCCGGCGCTGCTCGACCAGTACGGTGTCACCGGCCCCAACGCCCGCGCCGCCGGCGTCGCCAAGGACGTGCGCAAGGACCACCCCTATCTCGCCTATCCCGAACTCGACTTCGAGCCCGTGACCGGCACCGAGTCCGACGTCTATGCCCGCGCCGACGTGCGCCGCCGCGACGTGCTGGTCTCGGTCGACCTGATCCGGCAGATCCTGGCGAAGATGCCCAAGGAGGGCCCGGTGATGGCCAAGTTGCCCAACGTGCTGCACTGGAAGATTCCGCGCGGCGAGACCTACATCCGCGGCGAGTGCTCGCGCGGTGAATACGGCTACTACCTGGTCACCGACGGCTCCGGCTATCCGCGCCGCATCAACGTGCGCGGCCCGAGCTACACGCACGCCATGGCGTTGCTGGAGCGCATGATCGTGAACGTCAATATCTCCGATGTCGCGGCGCTGATGGTGTCGCTGCACACCTATCCACCGGAGATCGAGCGATGAGCTTCAAGGACGTCGTCTCCCCCTTCACCGCCTGGAAGAACCTCTTCCGCGATCCGGTCACCATCCGCGACCCGCTCAACGACCGTCCTGGCGCGGCCCGCTATCGCGGCTTCCACCAGAACGACATCGAGAAGTGCATCGGCTGCGGCACTTGTGAAACCATCTGCCAGAACGGCGCCATCGACATGCTGCCGGTCGAAGGCCGTGCGACCAAGCAGGGCGATTCCGGCCTGCGCCCGCGCATCGACTATGGCCGCTGCTGCTGGTGCGCGCTCTGCGTCGACGTCTGCATGACCGGTTCGCTGTCAATGTCCAACGAGTACAAATGGGTCGAGTCCGATCCCGATGCCTTCCGCTTCACCCCCGGTGTCGACGCCAAGCATTGGGACCACGCCGAACTTGGCTATCGCCGGCCCGAAGGCCACCGCCTGACCGCCGAGCATCGCCTCCACATGGGCGAAATGGCGCCGGAGGAACGCATCGGCTCCTTCGCCGAGATCGTGGACGGCTACGACGTCGCCCAGGCGAAACTGGAAGCCGACCGCTGCGTCGCCTGCGGCCTGTGCGTCGCCACCTGCCCGGCGCACATGGCGATCCCGCAGTACATCGCCGCCATCCGCGACGGCGACTACGAGCGCGGCGTATCGCTGCTCTACGAAACCAACCCGTTCTCCGGCATCTGCGGCCGCGTCTGCACCCACAAGTGCGAGAGCGCCTGCGCCTCCCGCCACGAAGGCGACCCGATCGCCATCCGCTGGCTCAAGCGGCACATCATGGACCAGGTGTCGGTCGAGCAGATTCGCCGCGCCGTCGGCACGGCCGCGCCAAGTTCCGGCCGCAAGGTCGCCATCGTCGGCGCCGGCCCGGCCGGCCTCACCGCCGCTTTCGACCTGGCTAAACGGGGTCATGCCGTCACCGTCTTCGAGGCGCTCGACAAGCCCGGCGGCATGACCCGCTTCGGCATTCCCGAGTACCGCCTGCCCTACGAGGCCATCGACCAGGACGTGGACATCATCCGTTCGCTGGGCGTCGAGATCCGCTGCAACACGCGCGTCGGCAGCGACGTAACGCTCGACGAATTGCGCGAGAAGCACGACGCCGTGCTGATCGCACTGGGCCTGCAACTGGGCCGCGCCACGCGCGTGCCGGGCACCGACCACCCCGACGTGCGCAAGGCGGTCGACCTGCTGCGCCAGGCGACGGCCGGCGAGGACTTCGGAACACCGCGCAGCGCGGTCGTCATCGGCGGCGGCAACGTCGCCATGGACATCGCACGCACCCTCGCCCGCTTGCAGAAGCAGCAATTCGGCGCAGTGAAGGTGATCGTGACGGCACTGGAGGACTTCGCCCATTTCCTCGCCGACCCCGATGAAATCAAGGAAGCCGGCGAGGAAGGCATCGCCGTTTTCGACGCACGCGGCCCGCAGCAGGTGGTCGTGGAGGATGGCAAGGTGACCGGACTGCGGACGTGGAAGGTGAAGGCGATCTTCGACGAGCAGGGTCGCTTCGCGCCGAGCTACGACGAAACCGACGAACTGTTCCACCCGGGCAGCATGATCGTCGAAGCCATCGGCCAGATGACCGACACCGCGCTGCTCGGCGACGCGCTTACCGAGAAGCTGGCCTGGACCCGTGGCCGCCTGCAAGTCGATGCCGGCGGACGCAGCAGCGAACCGTGGCTGTGGGCGGCCGGCGACATGGTGCGCGGCCCGGACGTGATCAGCGCCGTCGCAGACGGCCACCGGGTCGCCGCCAGCATCCACACGGCGATCATGACGGAGCAAGCAAAATGACCGAGGGCAGCCACGGCACACACGGAATAGAGCGTCTGCGCGGCAAGACCACGCTGCGCGAAATCCTCGAAGTCGCGACCAGTTTCGAGGAAAGCGCCCGCGATTTCTACAAGGCGCTGATCCCCAAGGTCAGCAAGCGCATCCGCTATCTGGTCGAAGACCTGGCGACCGAGGAACAGGCACACTACGACCTGTTCAACGCACTGGCGAAACGCGAAGACATCGCCGAACAGGTCACGCAGGAGATCCGGCGCACGGCGCAAGACAGCAAATTCTCCGATTGTCTGCACCTACCCGACCTCGGCGAACAGCCCG
>JAEHDA010000260.1 GCA_016880655.1 Rhodocyclaceae bacterium | reverse complement strand
TTCATGGAAGGCAAGCCGGCGAAGAAGGTCGTCGTCGTGCCCGGTCGCCTGGTCAACATCGTCGTCTAGGAAGCCCTCATGCGCCTCTGGATCGTCGTCGCCACCCTGCTGCTATCCGCCTGCGGCTTCCACCTGCGCGGCGCCTACTCGCTGCCGTTCGACACGCTCTACATCAACCACCCGGAGAGCAGCGAATTGCGGGCGGTGATCAAGCGCAACATCGAGGCGTCGACGCAGACGCGCGTCGTCGGCGAAGCCACGGAGGCGCAGGCGATCCTGAACATCCTCTCCGACGCGCCGGTGAAGAAGATCCTGTCGCTGAACTCGGCCGGCCGCGTGCGCGAATACCAGCTCACCCGGACCTTCATATTCAAGGTGGGCAACGCCAAGGGTGGCGACTTCCTGCCGCAGAGCTCGATCGCCATCTCGCGCGAAATGACCTTCGACGACGCCGCCGTGCTGTCGAAGGAGGCCGAAGAAGTGCTGCTCTGGCGCGACATCCAGAACGACCTGGTGCAGCAGCTGCTGCGCCGGCTCGCAGCGGTGAAGCCGCAACCCGCGCCGATCGCGCAATGAACCTGCGTCCCGAGCAGCTCGCCGGGCACCTGGAGAAGGGACTCGCGCCGCTCTATGTTGTGCACGGCGACGGCCTGCTGGCCATCGAGGCCGGCGACGCCATCCGCGCGGCGGCGAAGAAGCACGGCTACACCGAGCGCGAAGTGCTGATGGTGACGCAGAGCTTCAAGTGGGACGACCTGTTCATGGCCGCGGGCAACCTGTCGCTGTTCGGCGGCGACAAGGTGATCGACCTGCGCATTCCCTCCGGCAAGCCGGGCCGCGACGGCGGCGAGGCGCTGGGCCGCTACTGCGCCAGCCTGCCCGGCGGCACCGTCACGCTGATCTCGCTGCCCGAACTCGACTGGCAGGCCAAGAAGGCCGCCTGGTTCGCCAGGCTCGCCGAGTCAGGGGTCGCCATCGAGTGCGCCGCGCCGGGCGTCGCGCAATTGCCGGGCTGGATCGCCGCGCGCCTGAAATGCCAGAACCAGACCGCGCCGCGCGAGGCGCTCGACTTCATCGCCACCCACGTCGAGGGCAATCTCCTCGCCGCCCACCAGGAAATCCAGAAGCTCGCCCTTCTCTACCCGGAAGGCGAGGTATCGCTGAAGGATGTCGAGGCGGCCGTGCTCAACGTCGCCCGCTACGACATCGACGCCCTGCGCGATGCGTTGCGCACCAACGACGCGGCCCGCTGCGCGCGCACGCTCGACGGCCTCAAGGCGGAGGGCGCCGCCCTGCCGCTGGTGCTGTGGGCGGTCGCCAACGAGGCGCGGAACCGCGCCGCCCCCATCAACATTCGGGCCCTCTTGCATGCGGCGCGGATCGATCGCATGATCAAAGGTGTGGCGCGCGGCGACGTCTGGGACGAACTGCTGCAATTGGTACTGCGCCTGACCGGAAAGACAACCGTATCAAGGACTGCATGATGGATGCACTGAACGTCAAGGAATACATGGAAGGCGTCGGCCGCGCCGCCCGCGCCGCCTCGCGTGAAACCGCCAAGGCTTCGACCGCCGCCAAGGACGCCGCGCTGCTGGCGATGGCCAAGGCCATCCGCGACGGCAAGGAGTCGCTGCTCGCCGCCAACGCCGCCGATGTGGCCGAGGCAAGAGCCGCAGGGCTCGACGCGGCGATGATCGACCGCCTTCAGCTTTCCGCCAAGGGCGTCGAAACGATGGCGCAGGGCCTCGAGCAAGTCGCCCGACTTTCCGACCCGATCGGCGAGATCACCGACCTGAAGCGCCGGCCGACCGGCATCCAGGTCGGCAAGATGCGCGTGCCGCTCGGCGTGGTCGGCATCATCTACGAAGCGCGGCCGAACGTCACCGCCGACGCGGCGGCGCTCTGCCTCAAGTCTGGCAATGCCGCGATCCTGCGCGGCGGCAAGGAAGCGATCCGCAGCAACCAGGCGATCGCCGCCTGCGTGCGCGCCGGCCTCAAGGCGGCCGGCCTGCCCGAAACCGCGGTGCAGGTGATCGAGACTACCGACCGCGCCGCCGTCGGCCACCTGGTCGCGATGCCGGAGTATGTCGATGTGATCGTGCCGCGCGGCGGCAAGGGCCTGATCGAGCGCATCTCGAAGGAGGCGCGCGTGCCGGTGATCAAGCATCTGGATGGGAATTGTCACGTCTATGTGGACGATGCCGCCGATCCGGCCATGGCGCTGAAGATCATCGAGAACGCCAAGACGCAGCGCCTCGGCGTCTGCAACGCCACAGAGTCAGTCGTGGTGGCACGCCGCGTCGCGGCCGCACAACTGCCGGCCATCGCGAAGATGCTCCAGGCCAAAGGCGTGGAGATCCGCGGCTGCGCCGAAACGCTGGCGCTGGTGCCCGGCGTCAGGGCGGCGACGGAAGAGGACTACTACACCGAGTACCTGGCGGCGATCGTCTCCGTGAAAATCGTGGCGGACGTCGGCGCGGCCATCGAGCACATCAACAAGTATTCAAGCGGCCACACCGAAGCCATCGTCACCGAGAACTACACCCACGCCATGCGCTTCCTGCGCGAGGTCGATTCGAGTTCCGTGATGGTGAACGCCTCGACGCGCTTCGCCGACGGCTTCGAATACGGCCTCGGTGCGGAGATCGGCATTTCCACCGACAAGTTCCACGCCCGCGGTCCGGTCGGCCTCGAAGGCCTGACGTCGCAGAAGTGGATCGTGCTCGGCAACGGTGAGGTCCGTGGCTAGCCCGGCGTTCCGCTGGGACGATCCGCTGCTGCTCGACGAGCAGCTCTCCGCCGACGAACGCGCGCTGCGCGATGCGACCCGCGAATTCTGCCAGCGCGTGCTGGCGCCGCGCGTGCGCGACGACTTCCGCCACGAACGCACCGAACCCGCGCTGTTCCGCGAGATGGGCGCCATGGGCCTGCTTGGCGCGACGCTGCCGACGGAGGTCGGTGGCGGCGGACTCAATTACGTCAGCTACGGCCTGATCGCGCGTGAAGTCGAGCGCGTCGATTCCGGCTATCGCTCGATGATGAGCGTGCAATCCTCGCTGGTCATGTTGCCGATCTTCGAGTTCGGTAGCGAGGAATTGAAGCAGCGCCTGCTGCCGAAACTCGGGCGCGGGGAGCTGATCGGCTGCTTCGGTCTCACCGAGCCCGACCACGGTTCCGATCCCGGCGCGCTGGAGACCCGCGCCAGGAGCGCGCCTGGCGGCTACCGGCTAAGCGGCAGCAAGACCTGGATCACCAACAGCCCGATCGCCGACGTCTTCGTGGTCTGGGCCAGGAACGACGAAGGCAAAATCCGCGGCTTCGTGCTGGAGCGGGCCATGAAGGGCATCTCCACGCCCACCTTCCATGGCAAGGTCGGCCTGCGCACTTCGGTGACCGGCGAGATCGTCATGGACGACGTGTTCGTGCCCGAGGCGAATGCGTTCCAGAACGTCACGGGACTCAAGGGACCGTTCACCGGGCTCGACTCGGCGCGGTTCGGAATAGCGTGGGGCGCGCTCGGTGCGGCGGAGGATTGCTGGCACCGCGCCCGAAGCTATGTGCTCGAGCGCAAGCAGTTCGACCGGCCGCTGGCGGCGAACCAATTGATCCAGAAGAAGCTCGCCGACATGCAGACGGAGATCACGCTCGGCCTGCAAGGCTGCCTGCGTCTCGGCCGCCTCAAGGACGAAGGCAGAGCTACGCCCGAGATGACTTCGATCATGAAGCGCAATGGCTGCGGCAAGGCGCTGGACATCGCCCGCATGGCGCGCGACATGCATGGCGGCAACGGCATCTCCGACGAGTACGGCGTGATCCGGCACCTGGTGAACCTCGAAGTGGTGAACACCTACGAAGGCACCCACGACATCCACGCGCTGATCCTCGGGCGCGCCCAGACGGGCATCGCCGCGTTCTGATCGATCGTAGTAAGCTGGCGGCACAACAACAGCCAACGGAGAAGTCCCCATGAATTGCCGTCCTGCCCTGCGCGCCGCGTTCGTCGGCGCAGCCTTCGCAATTGCCGTTCCGGTTGCCTTCGCCGCCGAATTCATCAACGTCCTGACCGGCGGCACCAGCGGCGTCTATTACCCGCTCGGCGTCTCGCTGACCCAGATCTACGGCAAGGTGCTGCCCGACACGAAGGCCTCGGTGCAGGCGACCAAGGCCAGCGCCGAGAACCTGAACCTGCTGCAAGCCGGCCGCGGCGAGGTCGCCTTCACGCTCGGCGACACGCTCAGCGAGGCCTGGAAGGGCAACGAGGAAGCGGGCTTCAAGACGAAGCTCGACAAGCTGCGCACCATCGCGGCGATCTATCCGAACTACATCCATTTCCTGGCCAGCGCCGACTCGGGAATCAAGACGCTCGCCGACCTCAAGGGCAAGCGCGTCTCGGTCGGCGCGCCGAAGAGCGGCACCGAACTCAACAGCCGCGACATCCTCAAGGGCGCCGGCCTCGGCTACAAGGATTTCGCCAAGGTCGAGTATCTCGGCTACGCCGAGTCCGTGGAACTGATCAAGAACCGGCAGCTCGACGCGACGCTGCTCTCGTCCGGCCTCGGCGTCGCCGCCGTGCGCGACCTCGCCACCGCGGTGAAGATCGTGGTGCTGCCGATCCCGCCCGAGATCGTCGCCAGGATCGGCGAGGCGGCCTACCAGGCCGGCACCATTCCGGCCAACACTTACAACGGCCAGACCGCCGACGTACCGACGGTGGCGGTGCAGAACTTCCTGGTCACGCACGATGGCGTGCCGGCCGACACGGTCTACAAGATGACCAGGGCGATGTTCGAAAACCAGGACGCGATGATCGCGGCGCACGCCGCCGCCAAGGCCATCCGGAAGGAAGCGGCGGCCACGGGTTCGCCGGTGCCGCTGCACCCGGGCGCCGAGAAGTACTACCGGGAGGCAGGGCTCATCAAATAGGTGGCGTGTTGCCACGACTGACTTTTGCAGCATATGGCTGACCACAGCGTCGCGCCCGACCACGGACAGGAAGACTTTTCCGAGCACGGCATCCAGCGCCGGCTCGGCGGGTGGCCGGCGCGCATCCTGGCCGGAATGTGCCTGGCGTTCTCGGCCTACCAGATCATGGTCGCAGCCTTCCATCCGCTATCCAGCCTGGTGATGCGCTCGCTGCACGTCGGCTTCCTGCTGTCGATCACCTTCATCCTCTACCCGGCCTTCCGACATGGCGACAGACTGTCGCGCGTTGCAATCGGCGACTGGCTGCTCGCCGCGGGGGCCTTCGTGCTCGGCACCTACCACTGGGTCTATGAAGGCGACCTGATCCAGCGCGCCGGCGAACCTTCGACTGCCGACATGACGATCGGCGTTGCCATCATCATCCTCACCTTCGAGGCGGCGCGGCGCATCCTCGGTCTGGCGCTGCCCATCGTCTGCGCCCTGTTCCTGTCATATGGCCTGTTCGGCCAGTACCTGCCCGGCAACCTCGCCCATCGCGGCTACGGCCTGGATCAGATCGTCGGCCAACTTGCGCTGGGCTCCGAGGGCATCTACGGCATCCCGACCCTGGTGTCCGCCACTTACATCTTCCTGTTCATCCTGTTCGGCGCCTTCCTCGAACAGGCGGGCATGATCCACCTGTTCAATTCCTTCGCGCTCGGCCTGGTCGGCCACGCCAAAGGCGGCCCGGCCAAGGTCTCGGTGCTGTCCTCGGGACTGATGGGCACCATCTCCGGCTCGGGTGTCGCCAACGTGCTGACCACCGGCCAGTTCACCATTCCGCTGATGAAGAAGTTCGGCTACTCGGGCGTATTCGCCGGCGCGGTTGAGGCGACCTCGTCGATGGGTGGGCAAATCATGCCGCCGGTGATGGGCGCGGTCGCGTTCATCATGGCCGAGAACCTCAACCTGCCCTACGCCGACATCGTCCAGGCGGCGGCAATCCCGGCCATCCTCTATTACGTCACTGCCTTCTGGATGGTGCACCTGGAAGCGGGCCGCAAGGGCCTCACCGGCCTGCCCAGGGAGCAGTGCCCGAACCCGTGGCGTGCACTGCGCGAGCAGTGGTTCCTGGTGCTGCCTCTCGCCGTGCTGGTCTGGATGCTGTTCAATGGCTTCACGCCAATGTTCGCCGGCATGACCGGCCTGGCGCTCACCGCCATCCTGATCCTCGCCGCCGCCATCACCGCGCGCGTCTCCAGCACCGCCTTCCGCTGCGTGTTCTGGGTCGCCACAGGACTCACCGCCGCATTGTTCGTGGCGCAGATGGAACGCTGGGGCGTACAGCCCGTGCTGGCCCTGGTCGGCGCACTGGTCGCCGTCGTCTTCTCCGTCAGGGGCGGCCGCAGAACGCTGCACGCGATGAAGAACGGCCTCATCGACGGCGCCCGCCAGGCGCTGCCGGTCGGCGTCGCCTGCGCCATCGTCGGCATCATCATCGGTGTACTGACGCTGACCGGGGCGGCGTCGAGCTTCGCCGGCTTCATCCTCGGCGTCGGCGAGCACAGCCTGTTCCTGTCGCTGCTGCTGACCATGCTGGTCTGTCTGGTGCTCGGCATGGGCATTCCGACCATCCCCAACTACATCATCACCAGCGCCATCGCCGCGCCCGCGCTGCTCAAGCTTGGCGTGCCGCTGATCGTCAGCCACATGTTCGTCTTCTACTTCGGCATCATGGCCGACCTAACGCCCCCCGTCGCGCTGGCCGCCTTCGCCGCCAGCTCGATCGCCAGGGAATCCGCGATGAAGATCGGCTTCAAGGCAGTACAGATCGCCATCGCCGGCTTCGTCATCCCCTACATGGCAGTGTACGACCACGCGCTGATGCTGCAAGGCGACCCGACCGCATTCGCCGTCGCCTACATCGTCTTCAAGGCCGTACTCGCCATTCTGCTCTGGGGCGCCGCCGCCATTGGCCACTGGCGCGCCGACCTGAATCCCGCCGAGCGCGCCGTCGCCGCCGCCGGCGCCTTCCTGCTGGTTGCCGCCATTCCGCTCACCGACGAACTCGGCTTCGCCACCGCCGCGGTCTTCGTCGCCTGGCACTGGCTGCGCACGCGCAAGCTGCACGCTACCGCCTGATGCCGCTCTGCCTCGCTGCCGGCGCGGTCACCGCGACGCTAGCCATCGAATCCTTCACCCTGGCTTGGATGCATTCGATCGAGAAGATCCGCTGGGAAGAGGACTGGCGCATCGAGGGCAAGACCCTCGTGGTCGGGGTGGCGAGAATCCGCGGCAGCGGCGCCGGCATGGAGCCGCCAGATGGCGCGGTGCTCAAGAATGGCGCCTGGCACTATCGCCCAAAGGTGCCGCCGCAGACGCAAGTCCGCCTCGCCCATTCGCCCTACACCGCGGGCTATGAACTTTGTTTGAATGGCACCTGTCGACCGCTTGCCGAACACCTGCCCGGCGCGGAGAATCCCACCACCATCGTGCTGGAGTCCTGTCCATGAAGACCTTCGACGCCGTCGTATCCGCCCCCGGCTTCAGCCTCGGCATCCGCTGCAACGAGGACGAGATCACCGGCATCGAGTTTCTCGAACCGCGCGGCGAGATCGCGCCGCAATCGTTGCTCGCCAAGGAAGCCGTGCGCCAGTTGCGCGCCTGGCTGAAAGATTCGCAGCACCGGTTTTCGCTGCCGCTGGCGCCGCAGGGCACGCCTTTCCAGCGCAAGGTCTGGACCGCCATCGCCGCCATACCGCCCGGTAAGACCAAACAGTATGGCGAAATCGCCGAGAAGATCGGCACGGGCCCGCGCGCCGTCGGCAACGCCTGCGGCGCGAATCCATATCCTGTGGTGGTCCCCTGTCATCGCGTGGTGGCAGCCAACCAGGGGCTGGGCGGCTTCGCCCGCCAACGCGGCGGTTTCCTGCTCGACGTGAAGCGCTGGCTGCTGGCCCATGAAGGAAGCTGATAGCGCATTGATCGACGAGTTTGCCGACGCGCTCTGGCTCGCCGACGGGCTGGCGAAGAACACGCTGGCCGCCTATCGCAGCGACCTGGCCCTGTTCTCGCTCTGGCTCGCCGAGCAGAAGCTCGACCTGATTGGTGTCGACGAGGCCGTCATCAACCGCTACCTCGCCCACCTGCACGGCCGCGCCGAAGGCTTCAAGCCGACTTCGCAACGGCGCCTGCATTCGACGCTGCGCCGCTTCTACCGCTGGCTGCTCGACCAGGGCCGCATCAAGGTCGACCCGCTGCTCAACGTCGAGCGGCCGCGCACCACGGAGCGCTTCCCGAAGACACTCTCGGAGAAGCAGGTCGAGGCGCTGCTCGCCGCACCCGACGTGAACACGCCGCGCGGACTGCGCGACCGTGCGCTGCTCGAAGTGGTCTACGCCACCGGCCTGCGCGTTTCCGAACTGATCGGCCTGAAGATGTTCGAGCTTTCGCTCACCGACGGCCTGGTGCGCGTGTTCGGCAAGGGCAGCAAGGAACGGCTGGTGCCACTCGGCGAAGTGGCGATCGAGTGGCTGAACCGCTGGCTCGCCGACGGCCGGCCCGAGCTGCTGAAGGGCCGCAATTCGGACTACGTATTCGTCACGGCGCGCAAGGAAAAGTCAGGCGTGATGACACGCCAGATGGCCTGGACGTTGATCAAGAATCACGCCGTCGCGGCGGGGATCCCCCGCGAGAGGATCTCGCCGCACGTGATGCGCCACGCCTTTGCCACCCACCTGCTCAACCACGGCGCCGACCTGCGCGTGGTGCAGATGCTGCTCGGTCACGCCGACATCTCGACGACGCAGGTCTATACTCATGTGGCGAGGGAGCGTCTCAAACAACTACACCAGATTCACCATCCGCGCGGATAGTTCAACATGAAAACCGAAGCTCAGGCGCCGGAAACGCCGGCGACCAAATTCCTGCACAAGCACCGCATTGCACATTCCAACCACCTGTACGAATACGAGGAGCATGGCGGCACGAGCGTTTCGTCACGCGAACTCAACGTCGCCGAACACGCCGTCGTGAAGACGCTGGTGATGGAGGACGAAGACAAGAGGCCGCTGATCGTGCTGATGCATGGCGACCGCAAAGTCTCGACCAAGGAACTGGCGCGCCAGGCCGGCGTGAAGAAGATAGCCCCCTGCACGCCCGACGACGCGCTGCGCCACACCGGCTACATGGTCGGCGGCTGCTCGCCCTTCGGCACCAGGAAGCAGCTGCCGATCTACCTGGAGAAAAGCATCCTCGACCTGCCGCTGATCTACATCAACGGCGGCCGCCGCGGCTACCTCGTCGGCGTGCATCCGCACGACATCCTGCGCGTGCTGGCGCCGAAGGTCGTCGAGGTGGGACGGGAAGACTGAGGTGGCGTACCGCCACGGCTGACTTTGCCAAAGCGCAGGCAGGAGCTACAATGGAACCGTTTTGGTTCCATTATGGTGACACCATGCCTGCCACACTGACCCTGAAGAACGTTCCGGACGACGTATACGAGCGGCTGAAGCTTGCGGCGGAAACGCACCGCCGCAGTATCAACGGCGAAGCCATCGTCTGCCTTGAAACCGTGTTGGCGCCAAACCGAGTGCCGACCGACGAACGTCTGGCGCGCGCCCGACGGCTGCGCGCGGAACTGGCACCGGCGAAGTTTCGGGCGCGCGATATCGACGCGCTGAAGAAGCAAGGCCGTCCGTGATCGTCGTCGATACGAACATCCTGGCGTATCTGTACCTGCCAGGCGAGCATACGGCGGCAGCGGAGGCCTTATTGAAGAAGGACCCCGACTGGGCCGCACCGCTGCTGTGGCGCAGCGAGTTCCGCAACATCCTTGCCGGATACCTGCGGCGCAAGAGTCTGACCTTTCCGCAGATGCTCGATCTCCAGGCCGAGGCGGAAGACCTCATGCGCGGCGCAGAGTACGAAGTCGATTCACCAAGTGTGCTGGAACTGGTACGCGACAGCGAGTGCTCGGCCTACGACTGCGAATTCGTTGCGCTCGCGATCAAACTCGGCACGAAACTCGTGACCATGGACAGCAAGCTGCTGAAAGCATTTCCGCGCATCGCCAAGCCACTCGCCACATAAGGTGGCGTACCGCCACGGCGGACTTTTTCTTTGACCTACAGCCCCGGATCGTCGCTGCCGCCAGCGATGGTCGTCTCCACGACCCTGCGCGTCAGTTGCGGCGCGAAGAGTTCGATGAAGGCGTAGTCGAACTTGCGGAGATACGCGTCGCGACGGAAGGCGAGGCGCGTGGTGGATGAGGCGAACAGGCCTTGCGCGGGCAGGGCTTTGATCCCGGCATCGCGGGCGGGATCGAAGGCCATTTCGGCGATGATGCCCAGCCCCAGTCCCAGCGTGACGTAGGTCTTGATCACGTCGGCGTCGATGGCGGTGAGTACGACGTTGGCTTCGATGCCGGCGCGCTCGAAGGCGCGGTCGATGTGCGAGCGGCCGGTGAAGCTGGGGTCGTAGGTGATCAAGGGATACTTCGCCAGGCCGGCCAGCGTCGGTGTGCCCGCATCGAGAATCGGGTGCCCGGCCGGCGCAATGACCACGTGCGACCACTGGTAGCAGGGCAGCGTCGTCAGGCCCGGCCGCAGGTCCAGCGACTCGGTGGCGATGCCGAGGTCGGCGTCGCCGCGCTCTGTCCATTCCGCCACCTGCTCCGGATTGCCCTGGTGCAGGCGCAGGCGCACGCCGGGGAACTGCTCCATGAAGCGCTTGACCACGGCCGGCAGCGCATAGCGCGCCTGGGTGTGGGTGGTGGCGACGTCGAGCGTACCGCCCGCCTCCCCGGCGTAGTCGTCGCCGACCCGCTTGAGGTTCTTCAGGTCGCCCAGCACCCGGGCGACAATGTCCAGCACCAGCTTGCCCGGCTCGGTCACCGCGGTCAGCCTTTTCCCTGAGCGCTCGAAAATCGTGAGTCCCAACTCACCCTCCAACAGCTTGATCTGCTTGGAGATTCCCGGCTGGGAGGTATAGAGGGCAGCGGCCGCGTCCGAGACGTTGAGGCCCCGGCGGGCGACTTCATGGACGTAGCGGAGCTGCTGGAGGTTCATGTTCTATATAACCAATGGTGCTTTGCAAGTGATCATAAAGTATTTCCCAGCACTATAGAGACTCCCTAGCATGCGTTCCACCAACCTCATTTGGCAACTTCGGAACGCACCATGGACCTCGCCCAAGTCATCTCCGGTTTCGCAGTCGGCACCATCGTCGGGATCACCGGCGTGGGCGGCGGCGCGCTGATGACACCGCTCCTGCTGCTGGTGTTCGGCATCGCCCCGGCCACCGCCGTGGGCACCGACCTGCTGTTCGCGGCCATCACCAAGTCGGGCGGCACCTGGGTCCATGCCCGCCAGGGCACCATCGACTGGCGCGTGGTGCGCCTGCTGGCCCGCGGCAGCCTGCCCGCCGCGGCCGCGACCCTCCTGATCGTCCATAGCGCCTTCCCAGGCGGCCTCGGCGGCGCGCGCCAGTTGATCGGCGCCACACTCGGCGTCGCCCTGCTGCTCACCGCCGCCGCCCTGATCTACCGCCGCCGGCTGCTGGCGCTGCGCGAGAAGCTGGTGGTGCGCGAGCATCCCGCCGCCACCGTCGCCACCGGCGCCATCCTCGGCGCGCTGGTGTCGATCTCGTCAGTTGGCGCCGGCGCGCTGGGCGTCACCGCCCTGCTGTTCCTGCACCCCAAGCTGGCGACGCCGCGCATTGTCGGCACCGACATCGCCCATGCCGTGCCGCTGGCCATGGTCGCCGGCCTCGGCCACTGGTGGCTGGGCAGCATCGACTGGACGCTGCTCGCCACCCTGCTCGCCGGCTCGCTGCCCGGCATCTGGCTCGGCAGCCGGCTGGCGCCGCGCATTCCCGAACGCCTCCTGCGCACCGGCCTGGCCGGGATGTTGATCGTGATCGGCGGCAAGCTCATCGCAACCTGAATGACAGCCTGAGGAGAACAGATATGTACCGCCACGACAACATCGACCGCAGCATCGTCACCGCCCGCGTCGCCCAGTTCCGCGACCAGACGCGCCGCTATCTGGCCGGCAGGCTGACCGAGGACGAGTTCCGCCCGCTGCGTTTGCAGAACGGCATTTACATCCAGCGCCATGGTCCGATGTTCCGCATCGCCGTGCCCTATGGCCTCCTCTCGGCCAACCAGCTGGATACGCTGGCCGCCGTCGCGGCGAAGTACGACCGCGGCGTCGGCCATTTCACGACGCGCCACAACTTCCAGTTGAACTGGGTGAAGCTGCCGGAGGTGCCGGACATCCTGGCCGAACTCGCCGATGCCGGGATGCACGCGATCCAGACCTCGGGCAACGTGGTCCGCAACGTCACCACCGACCACTTCGCCGGCGTCAGCGCCGACGAGATCGCCGACCCGCGCCCGTACGCGGAGATCCTCCGCCAGTGGAGCACGCTGCATCCGGAGTTCGCCTACCTGCCGCGCAAATTCAAGGTCGCCGTCTCCGGCTCGACGACCGACCGCGCCGCCATCCGCGTGCACGACGTCGGCCTGCAACTGGCGCAGCGCGACGGCGAGACCGGCTTCCGGGTCTTCGTCGGCGGCGGCCTCGGCCGCACGCCACTGATCGGCGAGGAGACGAATGCCTTCCTGCCGTGGCAGCACCTGCTCACCTATCTCGAAGCCGTGCTGCGCGTGTACAACCGCTACGGCCGCCGCGACAACCTGTACAAGGCGCGCATCAAGATCCTCGTCCAGGCTCTTGGCGTGCGCGAATTCGCCAGGCTTGTGGAGGAGGAGTGGCAGCACCTGAAGGACGGGCCGCAAACGCTCACAGAGGCGGAGCTGGCCCGGGTTGCTGCCCACTTCACGCCGCCCGCCTACGAGAACCTGCCGGCCGACGACCTCT
>JAEHDA010000039.1 GCA_016880655.1 Rhodocyclaceae bacterium | reverse complement strand
GTCGGAGTACGCCAATCCGCCGGCCTCATTCTCACGCTATTGTCGTGGATTCACTCGTATACCAGGTTTCACGAAGGCGCCGGAAGCAACGGTTGGCGCCCTGATAGATCTGGCCCGCCAGCTGGGCCACAAGCCGATCCTGTTTCCGACCGCGGATCCGGATCTACAGATGGTCACCAACTGGCGATCACAACTCGATGCCCATTTCGACATCCCGATCGCGCGCCCCGAACTGGTCGCCACGCTCACCGACAAACACAGATTCGCGGCACTTGCGGCTCGGCATGGCTTCCCGGTTCCAACCACCCATACCCTTGATGGCGTTACTGATCTGGAACGGTTCGCGGCCGAATTGGACTATCCGGTCATCATCAAGCCTGCCGACACGCTGATGTGGGCCAGGCCCGAAGTCGCGCACGTCGTCGGCTCGCTAAAGGCATTGATCACATGGACGCCAGAGGAATTCGAAAAGGCTTGCCGTCCGCTCATCCCCTACGCCGGTGATCTTCTTGTCCAGCGCTACATCCCTGGGGACGATGACCAATACTACGACCTTCAGGCATATCTCGACCGGGACGGTGTTGTGCGAGCGTGGTTTACCGCCCAAAAGGTGCGCACGTCGCCGCCCGCTGTCGGTGCCGGCTGCTGTGTCGAGAGTGCCGCGATCGAGCCACTGGCGGAACTTGGACTGAAGTGTCTTCGGAGTATTGGATTTACCGGACTGGTAGACATGGATTTCAAGCGCGACCCGGGCAGCGGGGACTTCCTCCTGATCGAAATCAATCCCAGGACCGCCGCCTGGAATATTCTGCCGACCGCATCGGGAATAAACTTCCCCTATATCGCGTACGCCGATCTCGCCGGATTCCCCATTGCGCCAATTGGCAAACAGAAGGAACACCGGCGCTACCTGCACTTCAGTAACGACTTCAGGGCATTCCGCCAGTACCGCCAACTCGGGCAATGGGGCTATGGGAGCTACTTGCGCTCGCTGGTCGAGAGTCGATTGGTGTTTCAGCTTCTCGCGATCGATGATCTTCGACCATTTTGGCAGGCGATCACCACTTCGATCCGGGCGAGAATCCGCTGGCCCCGTCGCAGCACCGCAACGATGAGCCACGAGCCTGGCAGGCAAACTGACACATCCAGACAGGACTTCCGGAGAAGGTAATGCTCATAGAGAAACTTGGCCGGCATCTTCGCGACGATGGCTTCGCAACGACGGCACGCCTGGCACTGGGGTACCTGCTACGCCTGGGGGCGAACGCAATCTATCGAAGTCATGTCGAACTGGTGTTTGAAAGTGACTTGTGCGCTCCAATACCGGAGGCTCCCGCCAACCTCCTCATCGTCCGCGAGTTCATTCGAGACGATACCGCAGCGGTACGGCTGTTCATCCGGACGCACAACGTACATGCCGACTATGGTTTGAAGCGATTCGCCTACAACATCAGTCACGGCTACCGCGCAGTGTTGGCCACCACGCACGACGGCGAGATCGTTGGCTATGGCTGGCTGAGCGACCAAACGCAATCGCACCCGGCGCAGCGACTACATGGCATCACCCTCGGTCCGAGGGAACTCTACGTCTTCGATCTCTTCGTGGCTCCGCCATTCCGCAAGAGCACCATGGCGCTGGAGTTCCTGATCCGCGCCCAGCATCTAGGTCGGGAGCGCAACTTCGATCGCATCGTCAGCACCATACTGGAATCAAACCGACGATCCATCCGCCTGCATCATCTGGCCGGATTCCGCGAAATAGACCGCCATCGCGTCCATGTGCTGGCCAACCTTGTCCTAAGCTATGGACGCAATGTCGTACTGCGCAACTCGCTCTGGTTCTGAATTGCCGGGCGCATCTCGCACCGCGAGGCAGGACCGCTACATAGATTGTCCAGGGCACATACCACGCTTCAACCGGCGTGCGATCGATATGGCTGGCAGAACCGCGGCGCCGGCATAGCCTCCGGTCAGGATGCCCGTGGTCGCCTGCCGGCTGTCGCGCCATAGCCGCTCGATGAACGACCCCTCGACTGCGCCACTGTCGATGAACTTGAGCGATGACAAATGTTCGCCGGCGTAACGAATGAGCTCCAGTTCGTTCAGCAGCCCCGGACTTACCGCTGCGAACTCCGTATTCCAGCCGATTTTGAAGGCAAAACCGATATCTCCGGAGATCAGGTTGCTGGTCGATGCGATCACGTGACCATTGAGAGTCAGCTCAGTGAAGAATGCGCGTCCATCTGCGGCAAATCGCTTGAACATTTCCCGACAAAACTCGGCATGCCCCGGCCGGGACAGCATCGACTTGCCGTCCTCCGCCTTCCAGCCCTGATCCTCCAGGCGCAAGAATGTTTCGATGCATTCCGGCGTTACGTCCCGCCCAGTGCGGAACCGCCAGCCGACCTCACCCCTTTCTTCAAGCCGCCGCCGCTTGCGGCGCAGATCCTTGCCGAAGCTTCCATCTGCCAGTACGGTTGCCAGGGTTTCAGAAGCGGCCTTGGGCAACAGGATTGCCCTCCGGTGGCGATAGTATTCGCACCAGCGAACCATCGATGTGATCGCCTCATCCTGATAGATCTGATCCAGAGCCCCATCAGCCATGCGATCTTGAAACTCGATGCCGCACCACTGAACCGTGGGCGACGACAGGTACGCTCCCAGCCCTTCAAGGGTGAGCCATTGGTTGTCCCGATCCAGCAGCAATCCGGTCAGAAACGTGTGGGGACAGCGATAGGCCTCGAGGTGCGGCAACGGGAACCTGACTGCCGGCGGCCGCGCAATGAAAACACCCAGCCCGATCAGATGATCGCAGGCGCCGTCGTTGCGATAGACCGCAAGGACTAGAGGCCGCTTTCGTGGATCAAGAAACCTGAGCGCCGGCAATACGAAGTGAGGGGAAAGAAACGCATTGCCTTCGACTGCGCGACCCTCGAGATCCACCCATGCATCGACAAAATGTTCATCGGCACGCGAGATCGGAAACACGTGTACCGAGACATTCCTGCCGCCTATAGAGAACCGTTCACACCGCCATGTGGCCAACACTGGCAAGCCCTTTGGATACTACCTTGAGCGTTGGATATTAGCATCCGGAGTTACAAACAATGCCCGGACGTACACAGAATCATCCGTCCGGCAACAAGGCAGGAAAATGAAAACGGGCAACCCTTAAGGATCGCCCGTTCGCACATGTCACCGAGCCGGTTTCGCCGGCTGGGTAGCTCACCGTCAAATCAGTGAGACCTCGACTCGCCGCGCATCGTCGCTGCTACCGGCATTCATCTCCTCGGGCTTCTTGAGTTCGATCCGATCGGCCGCAATACCGGCCGCCGTCAGCGCGTCGCGTACGGCGAAGGCGCGCTGCTTGGCCAATTCGGCATTCTTCGCCGGATCGCCGGTCGAATCGTGGAAGCCGCTGATCGACAGTTTGGCGGTGGCGTTGTCCTTCGCGACACCGGCAAGCGCGTTCAGGGAAGCGACCGCAGCCGGCGACAGCATGGTCTGGCCAGAATCGAAGGTCACGACAGCCTTGGTCGCAGCTGGCGCGGTGGCGACAACTGCGACCGGCGCAGCGGGAGCAGCCGCGGCCGGCGCTGGTGCCTTGGCGCCGCCGGCAACGAGCGGCACGATCAGCAGTGCAACGATATTGATGATCTTGATCAGCGGGTTGACCGCGGGGCCGGCCGTATCCTTGTACGGATCGCCAACGGTGTCGCCGGTCACGGCCGCCTTGTGCGCGTCCGAGCCCTTGCCGCCGAAATTGCCTTCCTCGATGTACTTCTTGGCGTTGTCCCAGGCGCCGCCGCCAGTCGTCATCGAGATGGCGACGAACAAGCCGGTCACGATGGTACCCATCAACACACCACCGAGCGCCCGAACACCGGCGCCGACGCCGTCGACCGGACCCATGAGGAAATTCATGGCGACCGCGACAACGACCGGCACCAGCACCGGCAGCAAGGACGGGATCATCATTTCCTTGATCGCGGCCTTGGTCAGCATGTCGACGCAGGTGCCATATTCCGGCTTGGCCGTGCCTTCCATGATGCCCTTGATCTCGCGGAACTGGCGACGCACCTCGACAACGATAGCGCCGGCAGCGCGGCCGACAGCCTCCATGCCCATGGCGGCGAAAAGGTAAGGCACCATGCCACCGATGAACAGGCCGATGATCACGGCTGGATCGGAGAGGTCGAAGAGGAACTTGGTACCCGCCTTGACCGCTTCGAGGCCGTGCGTGAAGTCGGCGAACAGCACCAGCGCAGCGAGGCCGGCCGAACCGATGGCATAGCCCTTGGTCACCGCCTTGGTGGTGTTGCCCACGGCATCCAGCGGGTCGGTTATGTCGCGGATCTCCTTGGGCAACTCGGCCATCTCGGCAATGCCGCCGGCATTGTCGGTGATCGGGCCGTAGGCGTCCAGCGCCACGATGATGCCAGCCATGGACAGCATGGAGGTAGCCGCGATCGCGATGCCGTAGAGACCGCCGAGTGCGTAGGATGCCCAGATGGCAGCGCACACGGCCAGTACCGGCAGCGCGGTGGAGCGCATCGAGACGCCGATACCGGCGATGACGTTGGTGCCATGACCCGTCGTCGAGGCCTGCGCGATATGACGCACAGGAGCGTACTCGGTCGCCGTGTAGTACTCGGTGATCAATACCAGAAGACCGGTCAGCACGAGGCCGATGATCGATGCACCGTAGAGACCCAACGCGGTCACCGTCTTGCCATCGGCCGTCGTCAGGCCATCGCCGATGATGCTCGTGGTGATCGGGTAGAAAGCGATCAGCGCCAGCACGCCCGCGGCGATCAGGCCCTTGTAGAGCGCGGTCATGATCTTCTGGCCGGGCGAGTGCTTGACGAAGAACACCCCGATGATCGAGGCGATGATCGAGAAGCCACCCAGCACCAGCGGGTAGGTTACCGCCAGTTCTGCCTGGCCCTTGAACAGCAGCGCACCCAGCAGCATGGTGGCGATCATCGTGACCGCGTAGGTCTCGAACAGGTCGGCCGCCATGCCGGCACAGTCGCCGACGTTGTCGCCGACGTTGTCGGCGATCACGGCCGGGTTGCGCGGGTCGTCCTCGGGAATGCCGGCTTCGACCTTGCCCACCAGGTCGGCGCCGACGTCGGCACCCTTGGTGAAGATGCCGCCGCCGAGACGAGCGAAGATGGAGATCAGCGAGGAGCCGAAACCGAGGCCGACCAGCGGATGCAGGATGTGCTCCATGCTGGCGTCACCGGCCGTCGCCTTGAGGTAGGCGAAGTAGCCTGCCACACCGAGCAGGCCGAGGCCAACCACCAGCATGCCGGTGATGGCACCGCCCTTGAAGGCAACATTGAGCGCGGCGTCGAGACCGGAACGCGCCGCCTCTGCCGTGCGCACGTTGGATCGCACCGAAACGTTCATGCCGATGAAACCGGCCAAACCAGACAGAACCGCCCCCAGGACAAAGCCGATGGCAGTGGACATGCCGAGGAATACGCCTATCAGGATGGCCAGCACCACACCCACCATGCTGATGGTCGTGTATTGACGCTTCAAATAAGCCTGAGCGCCCTCCTGCACCGCCGCCGATATCTGCCGCATGCGGTCATTGCCGGTCGGCTGCTTCATGATCCAGAGCGCCATGATCCAACCGTAGGCGATTGCCGCCACGGCACAGACCAGGGCGAATACCAGTCCCGTCGACATGTTGTTTCCTCCTTTGGATAATTTGAGCTACATCAATCCCTGTCGGGCCCAAAAGCGCGAAGGGCGCGCCGCTATGGCGCGCCCTTCGATTTCTGTTACAGCTTGAACTGCCCCGGTAATTTCTTCGGTACCGGTACGTTCTTCAACGTCACATACTTGGGCAGCCCGTCTTGATAGGGCGGATAGTCTTCACCCTTCATCAACGGCGCCAGGTAGGTCCGGCACTTCTCGGTAATGCCGAATCCATCCGGGCTGATGAAGTTCTTCGGCATCATTTTCTCGACGTTGGCGACCTTGGCGAGTGGCGCCATGCCGACCTTCCACTTGTACGGCTTGTCGGAAACGCGATCGATCGTCGGCATCACCGAGTTATGCCCCTTGATGGCGTACTCGACTGCGGCCTTGCCCATCGCGTAGGCCTGATCCACGTCGCTCTTGGAAGCGATGTGGCGCGCGGCGCGCTGCAGGTAGTCGGCGACGCCCCAGTGGAACTTGTGCCCGAGGGCATCCTTGATCATGTTGGCGACCACCGGCGCGGCACCACCCAGTTGCGCGTGACCGAAGGCGTCGCGGGTACCCTGCTCGGCGAGGAACTTGCCGTCCGGCCAATGGCAACCTTCAGAGACGACCACGGTGCAATAGCCGAACTTCTTGACCAGGCCTTCGACCTTGGCCAGGAACTTCTTCTGGTCAAAGAGCACCTCGGGGAACAGCACCACGATCGGCAGCTCGGTACCCTTGGTGGAGGCCATGGCACCCGCAGCGGCGATCCAGCCCGCATGGCGGCCCATCACTTCGAGCACGAAGACCTTGGTCGAGGTCTTGGCCATCGACCGCACGTCGTAGGTCGCTTCCAGCGTCGACACGGCGATGTACTTGGCCACCGAACCGAAACCCGGGCAGTTGTCGGTGATCGGCAGGTCGTTGTCGACCGTCTTCGGCACGTGAATGGCCTGTAGCGGATAACCCGTCGCCTTGCTGAGCTGCGAGACCTTCAGGCAGGTATCGGCGGAGTCACCGCCACCGTTGTAGAAGAAATAGCCGATGTTGTGGGCCTTGAACACCTCGATCAGGCGATCGTATTCGCGCTTGTTGGCTTCCAGGCTCTTCAGCTTGTAACGGCAGGAGCCGAAGGCGCCGGACGGCGTATAGCGTAGTGCCGCGACGGCAGCGACCGACTCCTTGCTGGTGTCGATCAGGTCTTCCGTCAGCGCACCGATGATGCCGTTGCGGCCGGCGTAGACCTTGCCGATCTTGTCCTTGTGCTTGCGCGCCGTCTCGATGACGCCACAGGCCGAGGCGTTGATCACGGCGGTAACGCCGCCGGACTGCGCATAGAACGCATTCATTTTCTTTGCTGCCATTGCGGCACTCCCCTTTACTTCAATGCCGCGAAGGCGGCATCACGAACTGCGTCGACCTTGCCCAGACCGTTGATCTTGCGGTACTTGGGTGCGCCGGGCTTGCCGCTGTCGGCCCACTTGCCGTAGTAGCCGACCAGCGCCTCGGTCTGTTGGTGGTAGACCTCAAGCCGCTTCAGGACAGTCGCCTCGTGGTCGTCGTCACGCTGGATCAGCGCTTCGCCGGTGACGTCGTCCTTGCCCTCGACCTTGGGCGGATTGAATTTCACATGATAGGTACGACCCGAGGCGACGTGCACGCGGCGGCCGCTCATGCGGGTGACGATCTCGCTATCCGGCACGTCGATTTCGAGCACGTAATCGATCGGTACGCCGGCATCCTTCATGGCCTCGGCCTGGGGAATGGTGCGCGGGAAACCGTCGAACATGTAGCCGGACTTGCAGTCGGCGTCCTTGAGACGGTCCTTGACCAGGCCGATGATGATGTCGTCGCGGACCAGGCCGCCGGCATCCATGATCTTCTTGGCTTCCAGGCCCAACGGCGTACCTGCCTTGACGGCGGCGCGCAGCATGTCGCCGGTCGAGATCTGGGGAATGCCGAATTTTTCCTTGATGAAGTTGGCTTGGGTACCCTTGCCGGCGCCGGGTGGCCCCAACAGAATCAGTCGCATACTGTCTCCCTATGTGCGAACTAATGGAACAATTATATTATTTTATTGACTCCACTCCAACTGCTCGAAACATAAACCCATTTCTGCATTCGCTTTAATGGACTTGCGAATGACGGGATTTTCTTCCCTTATCTACCGCCGGCACCGAACAGGCGGCGCACGCGTTCCAGGTCTTCGCGCGTATCGACGCCGGCCTGCGGCGGATGTTCGAACACGGCCACCTTGATGACATGCCCGTGCCAGAGCACCCGCAACTGCTCCAGCGCCTCGATGCCCTCGATCGGCGACGGCGCCAGCCGACCATACCGGCGCAGGAAGCCGGCCCGATAGCCATAGATGCCAATGTGGCGCAACGCGCCAAGATTAGCCGGCAACTCGCGCCTATCCGCCGCGAAAGCGTCGCGCGCCCAGGGAATCGGCGCCCGCGAGAAATACAGCGCGCTGCCCGCCGCGTTGCATACCACCTTGACCACGTTCGGGTTGAAGAAGTCGGCCGCCGAGGCCAGCGGATGTGCCGCGGTAGACATCGCGGGCACTTCACTCGGCGTACCGCCATGGCTGACTTTCAGCGCATCCGCCACGGCATCGATCAGCGCCGGCTCGATCAAAGGTTCGTCGCCCTGCACATTGACCACGAGATCGTCGTCGCCCCAGCCCAGCGCATCGACCACTTCGGCAATCCGATCCGTGCCGCTGGCGTGGTCCGGACGCGTCATTACGGCGCGGTGGCCGTACGCCTCGACTGCGGCGCCGATCCGTTCGTCGTCCGTCGCCACGCAGACGTCGGCAGCGGAACTCTTCAGCGCCGCCTCGACGACCCGCACCACCATCGGCTTGCCGCCGATGTCGGCCAACGGCTTGCCGGGCAGGCGCGTCGACGCGTAGCGCGCCGGAACGACGACGTGGAACGTCAAGTCAATCTTCCTCGGCCGGCATCTGCCGAGCTTCGTCCTCGAGCATGATCGGGATGTCGTCCTTGACCGGAAAGGCCAGCCGGCAGGCCTTGCAGACCAGTTCCAATTTATCCTTGCGGTAATCGAGCGGCCCCTTGCAGAGCGGGCAAACCAGGATTTCAAGCAGGCGGACGTCCATCGATTCTCTCCAGGATGAATTGCGCGAGATCCGGGGTCACGGTCGCGGTGACCGGCAACACCCACACGGGCAGCGATGCAAGTTCGCCGAATTTTACCGCGTCCTTCTCGGTGGTCAGGATGGCGTCGCCACCGAATGCGAGATCCTCGGCGACGTAAGCGTGATGGTCGGGAAACGGATGCGGCTCGAAGCGCAAACCAAGCGCAGCGAGGTGGTCGAAGAAGCGCTGCGGCTCGCCGATGCCGGCGACGGCATGCAAGCGTTGGCCGACCAAATCGCTCGGCGTACCACCACGACTGACTTTTCCCAGCAGTTCGAAGCGATCGCCCGCCAGCGTCATGCGAAAGCCGGCGTCGCCGGCCCAGTCATTGGCCACCACGGCATCGACCGAGCGCAGCCGCGACGCCGGCTCGCGCAGCGGCCCGGCCGGCATCGGCCAACCGTTCCAGAAGCCGCGGCGGTCCACTACCGCGATTTCGACGTCTCGTGCCAGCCGGTAGTGTTGCAGGCCATCGTCGCAGAGAATGACATCGCATTCGGGATGCGCCGCCAGCAGGGCGTTCCCCGCGGCGACGCGGTCGCGGCCGACGAACACGGGGCAATCGGCGCGACGCTTGATCAGGAGCGGCTCGTCGCCGACGACAGCCGGCGTATCACCACGACTGACTTTCCGCACGCCCTCGGCGCTGCCGCCATAGCCGCGGCTGATCACGCCTGGACGCCGTCCGCGGCGCGTCAGTTCATCGACCAGCCAGAGTACCAGCGGTGTCTTGCCCGAACCGCCGGCCGTGATGTTGCCGACGACGACGACGGGTACCGGCAAATGAACCTGGGCGAGAATGCCGGCGCGGTAGAGCGCCCGGCGCAGCGACGCCACTGCGACGAAGACGAATGACGCAGGGAGCAGCAGCCAAGCCAGTGCGCCGCGGCCCCGCCAGTCTTCCTCAATGCTGCGCTTGCTGGGTGGCAAAGGAGATGTGCGAAAGCCCGGACTGCTGGGCGGCCTGCATGACGTCGATGACGCTCTGGTGCGTCGCCTTGGCGTCGGCGTTGATGATCACCACCGGCTCCTTGCCCTCACCCGCGGCACGCTTGAGCGCGAGCGCGATGGCATCGACATTGCGGCCCGTTACCGGCACCTTGCTCACCAGCACTTCGCCGCTGGCCGTGACCACCACGTTGATTTCGCTGGGCTGTTCCTTCTGCGCCTGGACATCGGCAGTCGGCAAATTGATTTCCAGCCCGGAAAACTTGGAGTAGGTGGTGGTGATCATGAGGAAGATCAGGATCACCAGCAGCACGTCGATCATTGGGATCAGGTTGATCTCCGGCTCTTCGCGAGCGCGGCCGCGCTGGAAATTCACGCCCGTTCTCCATGGATCAACTCGACCAGCTTGACGGCCTGAAGCTCCATTTCAATCACGAAGCTATCCACCTTGGCGCGGAAATGGCGGTAGAAGATCATCGCCGGGATGGCGATGATCAGACCGAAGCCGGTGTTATAGAGCGCCACCGAGATGCCGTGTGCGAGCTGTTGCGGGTTGTTGCCGGAACCGGTAGCGGAGCCGAAGATCTCGATCATGCCGACCACGGTACCGAACAAGCCCATCAGCGGGCTGATCGAGGCAATCGTGCCCAGCGTGGTCAGGAAGCGCTCCAGATCGTGGGCGGCACTGCGTCCTGCTTCCTCTACCGCTTCCCTCATCACCTCGCGCGAGTTCTTGGCGTTCTTGAGACCGGCGGCAAACACGCGCCCCAGCGGCGAATGGGCGTTGAGGCGCTTGATGGTCTCCTCGTTCACGCTACGCTGGCGATAGTCCGTCACCACGCTGGCCAACAGGCCTGACGGTACGATTTTCGGCCCGCGCAGCGCGGCGGCGCGCTCGATGATCAGCGCCACGGCGATGACGGAAGTCAGCAGCAGGAAGTAGATCGGCCAGCCGGCAGCCTGAATGATGGAAAACACGGTCGCTCCCGGAAGTTCAGACGAAGGGCGCACTTTAGCGTCAGCGCGCCAAATCGGCAAGGCATCGGGCCGCTGCTACAATCGATCATCATGAACGAGACCGAGGACGGCGCCAGCACGGCGCAGGCCTGGCTGGCGCGGCTGCTCGCTGCGGGCGGTGCCCCGCTTGAGACGTTGCCCGACTGCGGGTCGGCCGCCGTGCCGGCACTGGCAGCACTCGCCGCCGAAGCACTTGCTCGCGAACGCAGCCTGCTGCTGGTCACTCCCGACGACGCCAGCCTGCCCGACATTTCCAACGCCCTCGACCTGGACCTGCGACCGCTCTGCCTGGTGTTGCCCGCGGCGGGCCACGTTTCCGCAATCGCCCTGCGCGCCACGCTATCGCTCCTGAAAAGCCGCCTCGCGCGTTCGGCCGACGATGCCGCGGGGCCCGCCTGGCTCGCCCAAAGGCGGCGGCTTGCGGCGCACGACAGCCTGTGGCGGCAATGCCAGGATTGGAGCCGACGCGGACTCGACGGCGAGTCGTGGCCGACCGGGCTCGAAGCGCTGTTTCCGGTACGCATCCTGCCGCTGGCGCTGGCGCGGTGCCTCAGCGTCCCATCCGACTGGGTCGTCCTCGTCGAACCGGAACGTCTGCCCGCGAACGTCCGCGGCGCGTGGCCCGGCGCATTGCGCACCCTTCTGCTCGGCGCGCCTGCCGCCGCATACCTCGCTGCCAGCGATCCGGCCGCGCGACAGCGGTCGGAAATCGATGTGCTGACGCAGGAGTTGTCCGAACTTGAACTGGAACTCGCCACCGCCCAGGCCGAGGTGGCCGGATTCACCCGCCGCTACCACGCGCTGATCGGCACACGCATGGCGACGCTCGACGAACTGCATGCGGAACTGGCCGCACGGCGTGCAGTAGCCGATGCCGCGAACGCGGAGGCCGGCCGCGATGCCGACACGGCGCGCGAGCGCGCCGACCAGAGCCGCCGAGAAAACCGTCGTTTCGAGCAGGTTGTCCGCGAGACGACCCGACCGTTCGCGCCTAGCGGCGATCTGAAGAAGCTGTTCCGCAAACTGGCGCAGAAGATTCATCCGGACCGCGCCAGCGACGAACCGGACCGCGCCTGGCGCACGCAGCTGATGACGGAGGCCAACCGCGCCTACCAGGCAGGCGACGAAGCGGCCCTGCTCGACGTGCTCGCGCTCTGGCAGGAAGGCGCGAGCCGCAGGCCGGCGCGAGAGCCCGATGGCGACCTGCTGTCCGCTCAGTTGGCAAGGCTGAAGAATCGCATCGCCGAAATCGAGTCCGATCTGAACGGCCTGTTCGGTTCGCGGCTCTATGAGCTGTTCACCGCCACCAACATCGCGCGGCGCGCGCGACGCGATCTGCTTCAGGAAATGGCCGACCGGCTCGACGCCGACATCGCGGCGGCGCGCGCGCGACTCGGCTAATTCAGCGGACCGGCTTTCTCCATCCGTTCCAGGAACGCCTGGGCCTGCGCGTGGCCAAGCGTGGCCGCAGAAGCCAGCCACCGTAGCGCCCGTCGCGAATCGTCGGCGGTTCCGACGCCGCGATAGTAGGCGCTGCCGAGTTCGTACTGGGCATCGGCTTCGCCCAGCAGCGCAGCCTGTTCCAGCCAGTTCATGCCGGCGCCGACGTCGCGCTTGGTGCCGTGCCCATGCATTAGGCAGAAGCCCAGGCTGTACATGGCATAGGCGTCTTCCTGCTGGCCCACGGCCTGCTCGTACCAGCGCAGGGCCTCGCGCGCATTCTGATCCACGCCCCAACCGTAGAAATACATGTCACCGAGTGCGACCTTGGCATCGAACAGCGAAGCCGCTTTCCGGTACCAGCGCAAGGCCTGAACGAGATCGGGCTCACTGCCGACGCCATAGCGCAGGCACTCGGCCAGCATCAGCGCCGCGCGGCGGTGGCCCAGTTCGGCCGCCTTGCGATAGCACATCACCGCCTGTATCGGATCCGGGTCCGTCGCATGCATCAGCCGTTCGCCCTTGGCAAACCAGTGACGTTCGAGTTCGCCCAGTGCCGACGTCCAGCCACCCTCGGCCGCCGCCCGCAACTGCGTCTCGGCCCGAACCGCGTCGGCCGGAACGCCGAAGCCGTGCAGCAGGCAGCGGCCGAATTCGGCCTGCCCGTGCGGATCGCCAGCCTCTGCGGCAATTCGGTAGTGACTCACTGCGCCAGCCGGATCGACCGGGCCACCTTCGCCATATTCGCTGCATTCGCCGAGCCAGACATGGGCCTGCACCTCACCGAGCGCAGCCGCGCGCCGGTACCAGGAGAGCGCCAATTCCTTGTTCTCGGCGACGCCGTCACCCCAGCGGTGGCAGTGCGCCACCTTCAGGCAGGCGCGACCATGCCCCTGATGGGCGGCAGCACGCCACCAGCGCAAGGCTTCGACGAGATCCTGCGCAGCTTCCAACCGTCCGCTGGCGCTCGCTTCACCCAGTTCGAACTGGGCATCCCGACTGCCTTGCTCCGCGGCCTGTCGATACCAGTGAAGACCGGCCTCGGCATCGGCGGCAACACCGAGTCCGAAGGTGTAGCACTGGCCAAGCAGAAACCCGGCGCCAGGCACATCTTTGCCGGCTGCCGCCTTGAACCACACAACGGCCTCGGCACGATCCACCGCGACGCCATCGCCTGCATACAAGCACAGGCCGAGGGAAAACATCGCCGTCGCGACATCCAGATGTGCCGCCTCGCGCCACAGCCGCACGGCTTCGGCCTTGTCCTCGGCGACACCGCGGCCGAAGAAATGGCAACGTGCCAGGAGATCGATGGCACGCGGCTGTCCCTTGTCGGCGGCACGGCGGAACAGGCGAGCCGACTCCGCGGTATCCCTCGGCATCCCGTGGCCGTGATAGAGCAGCCAGCCCAGCACCGCTTCGCCGGCGCCGCAGCCGGCCTCGGCACTGCGCGCCGACCAGCGCTGCGCCTCGGCGTACGAGTGCGCCACACCCTCGCCCGCGGCAAACCGCCAGGCAAGTTCCGCCTGCGCGGAAGCGTTGCCCCCTTCCGCCATGCGCTTCAGCTCCAGGAAGTCGACGCTGTGCCAGAAGTCGATGGCTGGACCGAGCAGTTCGAGCCCATGAGCCACGCCGCGCTCGATCAGGCTGCTCTCCAACACATCACGGAACAAGCCCAGCACCGCGGCCGGACGCAACGGTACGAGGGATGACGAGGAAACAACCAATGCAGTCATGAAACCAAGCTTAACCAGTGTCGAACCAATTTGTTTTCCACAAAAACTGTGGAAAAACCTGTGAATCCTTTGTCCGGAATCCCGCCAAGTAGCCAGCTCGGAACGACTTTCCCCGCCACGAGTCAGAATTGATCACTTTTTTATACTGGTTTGTCAATACGTTACGAAATACACCCGGACTACGAGCCGGTTTCCGGACCATGACAGGCGCAGGGAGAAGATTCCGTGGATGAATTAGAATCAATCGACCCTTTCGCCCGGCTTTTCCCTTCTCTTCGCATATCGCCGTGCTTCCGGAAATTCTCTCCGTCGCCGAACTCAATCGCCTGGCACGCGCCGTACTGGAGCGCGACTTCCCCTTGCTCTGGGTCGCCGGGGAAGTGTCGAACCTGACTCGCGCGCCGTCGGGCCACTGGTACTTCACGCTCAAGGACGCCGATGCCCAGGTGCGCTGCGCCATGTTCCGTTCGCGCACGCAGTCGGTGCCTTGGCAACTCGAAAACGGCCAGCAAGTGGAAGCTCGCGCCCTGGTGACCTTGTACGAGGCGCGCGGCGACTTCCAGCTCAATGTCGAAAGCCTGCGCCGCGCCGGACTGGGCCGGCTCTATGAATCCTTCCTGCGTCTCAAGGAAAGGCTGGCGGCCGAAGGCTTATTCGCCGAAGAAAGAAAGCGCGCACTGCCGCGCTTTCCCCACCGGATCGGCATCATCACCTCGCCGCGCGCCGCCGCGCTGCGCGACGTGCTCGTCACGCTGGCGCGGCGCGCGCCGCAATTGCCGGCCATCGTCTATCCGACGCTGGTCCAGGGCGCCGAAGCTGCCGGCCAGATCGCAGCCGCCATTGAAACCGCGGCTGCGCGGAGCGAGTGCGATCTGCTGCTGCTGGTGCGCGGTGGCGGCAGCCTGGAAGATCTCTGGTCGTTCAACGAGGAAATCGTCGCCCGCGCCATCGCCGCCTGCCCGATTCCGGTCATCGCCGGCGTCGGCCACGAAACCGATGTCACCATCGCCGACCTCGCCGCCGACCGGCGCGCCGCGACCCCGACCGCCGCCGCGGAAATCGCCAGCGCCGGCTGGTTCGAGGCAGCGGGCGAAACGGCGCAGCTTGCCATGGCGCTTCGCGCCGCCATGCGCGCGCAACTGGAGCGCCGGATGCAGCGCGTCGACCTGCTGGCACGGCAACTGGTGCACCCCGCAGAGCGTCTGGAACGCAGCCGGCAGCGCCTGGATCACCTTGCCAGCCGTCTTGCCAACGCCGGCGAACGCTTTTCCGCAAAGCGGCGCCAACAACTCGCCGACATGCGCCTGCGCCTGGCGCACGCACGGCCGAATCTCGAACTGCACCGCACGCGCCTGGCACGGCTGGCGGCAAGCCTCACCGCGCTCAATCCGCAGGCGGCACTCACGCGCGGCTACGCGCTGGTGCGCGCGCCTAACGGCGAACTCGTGCGCAGCCACCGCCAACTCGTCGAAGGCATGGCCCTTGACCTGCGATTTGCGGAAGGCAATGCCGAAGCCCTTGTCAGCAAAATAATTCCCGACTAGAATTGTCGGACAAATAACCCTGTCAGTAACCGGAGAGAAGCCATGGAACACGCCCTGCCCCCGCTGCCCTACGCGATGGACGCCCTCGCGCCGCACATGTCGAAGGAGACCTTCGAATACCACTACGCCAAGCACCATCAGGCCTATGTCACCAACCTCAACAACCTGATCAAGGGCTCACCCTTCGAGAGCAAGGCGCTCGAAGACATTGTCAAGTCCGCACCGGCCGGCGGGATCTACAACAATGCCGCCCAGGTCTGGAACCACACCTTCTTCTGGAACTGCATGAAAGTCAGCGGCGGTGGCACGCCGAATGGGGCGCTGGCCGACGCAATCAACAAGAAGTGGGGCTCGTTCGACGAATTCAAGAAGGCGTTCCAGGCCTCCGCGGTCGGCAACTTCGGCTCCGGCTGGACGTGGCTGGTGAAGAAAGCCGACGGTTCGGTCGATATCGTGAACATGGGCCCGGCCGGCACGCCCCTGACTACCGGCGACAAGGCGCTGCTGTGCGTCGACGTCTGGGAACACGCCTACTACATCGACTACCGCAACCTGCGTCCGAAGTTCGTCGAGACCTTCTTGAACCACCTCGCCAACTGGGATTTCGCAGCCAGGAATTTCGGCTGAGCCGTACCGGCGACTTAGGCGGCGGAAAACCGCGATCAGCACGGGCACCTTCGGGTGCCCGTACTTTTTCTGCTATCCGACGATAGCCGCCTGGTTCAGCCCCGCATACGCTGGCGCGCGACCCCGAAATTGACAGCCATCAAGGATATCGATGGACCCGAAGCGGATAGTCCTGCGTCAAATTGCCGCATTTGGATGCGACAATGGGAGGTCCGGGGCGTCACCCTTCGCCCTGGCTTACGGATCAAACGGGAGCGAAACATGAAGACAATGACGAAGCGGACCACAGCGCTGCTGTTGACAGCGGGACTGGGTCTGGCGGCGACGGCGGGATGGAGCGCGGAGTCGCTGCAAGACGTGATGAAGCGGCGG
>JAEHDA010000259.1 GCA_016880655.1 Rhodocyclaceae bacterium | reverse complement strand
TGCATGCTGCTGCGGCGCGGCGACGTCGATGCCGTGCTGTGCGGCATCGTCGGCAAGCAGGTCAAGCACCTCAACCAGGTGCGCGACGTGATCGGTCTGGAGCCGGGAGCGCACTGCTTCGCGGCCATGAACCTGCTGCTGCTGTCGAACCACACGCTGTTCATCTGTGACACCTACGTGAACGAAGACCCGAGCGCCGAGATGCTCGCCGAAATCACGCTGATGGCGGCCGAGGAAGTGCGCCGCTTCGGGCTGGCGCCCAAGGTGGCGCTGCTCTCGCATTCGAACTTCGGCAGCCTGCGTTCGCAATCGGCGCTGAAGATGAGCCGCACCCGCGAACTGATCGCCGCGCGCGCGCCGGACCTCGAAGTCGATGGCGAAATGCATGGCGATGCGGCGCTCGACGAAGCCATCCGCCAGCGTCTCTACCCCGGCTGCAGGTTGCGCGGCCAGGCCAACCTGCTGGTGATGCCGAACCTCGACGCCGCCAACATCGCCTTCAACCTCATCAAGGCGATCAGCGGCGACGGCATCACGGTCGGTCCCATCCTGCTCGGCGCCGCCAGGCCGGTGCACATCCTGACACCGACCGCGACGGTGCGCAGACTGGTTAACATGACGGCACTGGCGGTGGTCGACGCCAATCACCTGAGGAGCTGAAGATGACGCATGCCATCCGCTTCCACCAGACCGGCGGACCCGAAGTGCTGCGCTGGGAGGAAGTCAGCCTCGGCGACACGCCGCCCGGACAGGTGACGGTGCGGCACGAGGCGGTCGGCCTCAACTTCATCGACATATACCATCGCACCGGCCTGTATCCGCTGCCGCTGCCTTCGGGGCTGGGCCTCGAAGGCGCGGGGGTGGTCACCGCGGTGGGCAGCGGCGTGACCGAATTCATGCGGGGCGACCGCGTCGCCTATGCGGGCGGGCCGCCCGGCTCGTACGCCGAGGCTCGTCACATGCCCGCCGACCGGCTGGTCAAGCTGCCCGACGCGATCGGCTTCAAGACCGCGGCGGCGATGATGCTGCAAGGCCTGACCGCGCAGTATCTGCTGCGCCGGACTTATCGCGTGCAGCCGGGCGACACCATCCTGATCCATGCCGCGGCCGGCGGCGTCGGCCTGATCGCCTGTCAGTGGGCGAAGGCGCTCGGCGCCAACGTCATCGGCACGGTCAGTTCGGACGAGAAGGCCGTACTGGCCAGGACCCACGGCTGCGACCACCCGATCGTCTACACCCGCGAGAACTTCACCGAGCGGGTGCGCGAGATCACCAACGGCGAAGGCGTACCCGTGGTGTACGACTCGATCGGCAAGGACACCTTCTTCGGTTCGCTCGACTGCCTGCAACCGCTGGGCATGATGGTCACCTTCGGCAACGCCTCCGGTCCGGTGCCGCCGCTCGACCTGCTCGAACTGTCGAAGCGCGGTTCGCTGTTCATCACCCGGCCGACGCTGTTCAGCTACACAGCGAAGCGTTCCGACCTGCTGGCGATGGCGGAAGAATTGTTCGAGGTCGTCGTTTCCGGCAAGGTCAAGATCGAAGTCAACCAGACCTACCCGCTCAAGGATGCGGCGCAGGCGCAGATCGACCTCGCCGCGCGCAAGACCACCGGCTCGACGGTGCTGCTGCCGTGAGCCGGCCCTAGGCGGGCAACGCGTACATCGGATAGAGCGTGTCTTCCTCGCGCTGGATCCGCGCCACCAGCGCCTCGCCGATGGCATCGAGATCGGTGGCGAATGCGGCAGCCAGTTCCGGATGCAGGCCGATTTCCTTGTAGCGGGTCAGGAAGCCGACCACGGCGCGGCCGATGTCGTCCATTTCGTGGCGGAACCCGTGCATCAACTGATGGCTGGTCGGATCGTTGACCAGTTGATGTTCGAGGAAGACGTAGAGGCGGACATTCTCTTTCAGCAGATGGTCCTGGAGCACGATGCGGAACTGGTTGAGGCGGGTTTGCACCACCATGAGGTCGCCTTGCTGGCGCGCGCCGTCGATGGCCGCGAAGATTTCCAGCAACAGGCGGTGATCCTCCTTGAGGGCCTCGATCAGACGCGGATCATGGTGTATCTTCGTGCCGGGTGCGTTGGCTGACAGGGCCGACAGCGTCCTGGGTGCGGTCCCGGCAACGGACGGCGATTCATCCTTCTTCTTGCCGAACAACAAGTCAAACAGGAACATTTTTGCGACCCCTTTTGTTCGCCAATCCGTCAAATAAAATAGCATTTATCGCTCTCGGCATGTGTTGATTTCCATCAATTTCGACGCCACAAGAGGGGTTCGCCCATGAAGTCCTTCCTCATCGCCAATCCCAAGGGCGGCTGCGGCAAGAGCACGCTGGCGACCAACCTGGCCGGCGGACTGGCCCGCCAGGGGCACAAGGTCATGCTCGGCGACATCGACCGCCAGCAATCGTCGCGCGAGTGGCTCAGGTTGCGGCCGCCCGTGCTGCCGCGCATCGAAGGCTGGGCGATCGAAGCAGACAAGCCGGCACGGCCGCCCGTGGGTACCACCCACGCCGTGCTCGATACGCCAGCCGGTCTGCACGGCAAGAAGCTCGCGCATGTGCTGAAGGCGATCGACAGCGTCATCGTGCCCTTGCAGCCGTCGCTGTTCGACATCCTGGCGACGCGGGATTTTCTCGCTGCGCTGGCCGAGGAAAAGGAAATTCGCAACCACCATGCCTTCGTCGCCATCGTCGGCAATCGCGTCGATGCGCGCACCCGGGCGGCGGGCGAACTGGAACGTTTTCTGGGCGACGTCGGCCTGCCGGTGCTGACCTGCCTGCGCGACACCCAGAACTACGTCCAGGCAGCCGCCCACGGCCTGACCATCTTCGACCTCCCCGCCTCGCGCGCCGCGCAGGACTGGCAGCAGTGGCAGCCGATCCTGGATTGGGTCGCGACAGCCTGACCTAGTCGGCCGCGGCCGGCGCGCGCGCTTCGACGATCCTGTTGCGGCCCAGTGACTTCGCCTGTAGCAGTGCCTGGTCGGCGGCCTCGATCAGTTCGCTGGCCTTGCGGCAGCCCGGAAAGGCGGCGACCCCGGCACTGAAGGTGACGCGCAGGCTGCCCGTGGCATGGGCGTGCGGCAGGTTGGCGAAGTGGGCGCGGATGCCATCGAGAACGCCGCGCGCTTCGTTGGCGCCGACGCCGGACATGGCGATGATGAATTCCTCGCCGCCGTAGCGGCCGATCACGTCGGTGCCGCGCAGCCAGCCCTTGAGCAGCCAGGCCAGGCTGCGGATCACCTGGTCGCCGACCGGATGGCCGAAGCTGTCGTTTACCGACTTGAAGTGGTCGACGTCGATCATGGCCACGGCCAGGCGGCCGTCGGGCGGCAGCGCGGCGAGCCGCGCATCCAGTTCGGCCTTGCTCGCCGTGTGGTTGAGCAGTCCGGTGAGGCCGTCGTGGCGGCTGGCCCGGCGCATCTCCCGGTGACGCTCGATGGTCGTCTTCACCGTTGCCGCCAGCAGCACCGGATTGAATGGCTTGGTCAGGAACTGGTCGCCGCCCAGCCGCAAGGCCTCGACTTGCAGGCCGACGTCGGTTTCGCTGGACAGATAGACGATCGGCACCGCCTGGTAGGCCGACATCTGGCGCAGCGCGCGGGTCGCCTCGACGCCGTTGCAGCCGGGCATGTACATGTCCATCAGCACCAGGTCGGGCCGGTATTCCTCGATCACCTCGAACAGGCGGCTCGGGTCGGGAATGGTGTGGCTGTCGATGCCGTGCTGCTTGAGCGCACGCTGGATCTGGGTCAGGGCGACGCGGGAATCCTCCACCACCAGGATGCGGTAGCGCTCGGTGTCGTGCGTTTGCACCAGGTCGAGTACGCTCGACAGCAATGCCGCCATCTGATCATCGCGCTGGATGGTGACGTCGATGCCGGCGCGCATCAGTTCGACCATCCGGTCCAGCGTGCGCGGCACGCCGACGAAGTAGAGCTGGCTGGCCGGACAGGCGGCCCGTACGCGCCGGATGTCGGCCGTCGCCTGCGCATCGGCATCCCCCGCATCGTCGCCGGGCACGAAGATCACCGCAAAGGGCGGGTCTTCGGTCGGCAGCTCATGAAACCAGGGCATCCCCCGCACCTGGAAACCGTAGAAGGAAAGTTGCGCCGCAAGGCCGGCCGACCAGCCGACGTTCGGCGCGGCAAACATCCAGATCGTGCGCGGCTTGATCCACTCCGCGGCGGGCCGGTCGGCCACGTCGTCGGTACGCTTGTCCGGACTGCCGTCGAAACGGCGGGCGCTGACTACCGCGCCAAGCAGCGACTCCAGTTGCCGGTCGAGGGCGAGGACGGTCTGGCTGGCGATGGGGTGGGTATCGGGATCGCCGAACATGGCCAGTGCCGCATTTTCCAGTCCCTCGCACTGGCGCACCAGGCCGGGCAGGCGCAGTCGGGCCAGCCGCTCGGCCAGGCTGTTGAGGGACAGCGTGAACTCGACGAACTGCTCGAAACTGCCGCCCGCACGGTAGTCCTGCCAGCGCTCGCGCAGCGCGGACAGTTGCTCGTCGATCCTTCCGTTTGACATCGATGGCCCGGCCGAAAAAAGTCTGGAATTCTCGCCCTTTGCATTGCCGGTGGCAAGCTTTGCCGACGAGCGGTCAGAACAGCTCGCCCGCAGCGTCGTCCGGGTGCGGCCGCAGGGCGCCCTCGTCGATCAGTTGCTCGTACGAGCAAGTGCGATTGCGGCCGTTCTCCTTGGCCCAGTAGAGCGCCTCGTCGGCGCTGCCGAGGATGGCGGCGGGGGTGTCGTGGATGCCGATGCCGATGAAGCCGGTGCTGATGGTGATCCGGCAGCCGTGGGGAAATTCGTGCGCCTCGACTTCCTGGCGGAAGCGGTCGAAAGTGGCCAGCGCGTTCCCGAACTCGGTGGGCTTGAGCAGGACGATGAACTCCTCGCCGCCGAAGCGGAACAGCTTGTCCTGGGTGCGGAACGACAGGTGCATCATGTTGGCGAGCAGGATCAGCACTTCGTCGCCGGCCAGGTGGCCGTAGCGGTCGTTGACCTGCTTGAAGTGGTCGACATCGAGCACCCCCAGCCAGTGCCTGCTGACGCCGGGATGCGGCTGGCGGCGATGCGGCAGGCCCGGGAGGCCGTGGCCGTCGCCGGCGCCGTCGAGCCCCGAAAGGATGGTGAGCAGGTACTGGTCGAAGGTCTTGCGGTTCAGCAGGCCGGTGAGCGTGTCGGTTTCGCTGTAGTCGAGCATGGCCACGCAGTTGCCCATCACGTCGAGCACCCCTTCGACGATCGCCTGCTGTTCCGTGCCGAGCTGCTGCGCGCTCCGGACCTCGACGAAGCCGAACAGCCGGCCGTCCTGATGCAGCTCGAAGATCTGGTGGGCCGCTTCCGGCGTCACCATCACCCACGAGCTGCCGTCGCGGCGCAGATGATCGTCGAGCTGCGGGTAACGGCTGATCGGGGAAGTGCCGGCCGGCCACGAAACGCCGTCGTCGTAGCCGTGCACGCCCGTCTCGTCGGCCTCGGCGACCAAGCCGATCAGGAGGTGGTCGCCGGCCGGTGCGAACGACTTGTAGATCGCCACGTGGCGCGCGCCGACCAGGTCGTGGAGCGCCGCGGCGACAGCCGCGGCCAACTCGCCCCGATGCCTCTGGCTGGTGATGGCGTGGATGTGGCGCAGAAGCCGGTCCATGAATGTTCCTGGCGGTGCCTGCTGCCGATTATATGCCCTTAGCAATAGGCGGCGGGGCAGCCATGGATGGTCGATCCGGCGCGGTAGAATTCCCGCATGCCCGTATCTTCCTCGCCGCCGAATTTGCCACGATTCGTCCATCTGCGGCTGCACAGCGAATACTCGATCACCGACGGCCTGACCCGGCTCGACGCCGCCGTCGCCCGGGCGCGCGACGACGGCATGCCGGCGCTGGCGCTCACCGACCTCGCCAACATGTTCGGCATGGTCAAGTTCTATTCCGGCGCCCGCGGCGCGGGCGTCAAGCCAGTCATCGGCGTCGACCTCTGGATTGCCGAGGACGACGGTCTGGATGCCGCGCGGGACAACGTCTCCCGCCTGCTGCTGCTGGCGAAGAACCGCCACGGCTACCTGCGCTTGTGCGAATTGCTGACTTCCGCCTACCTCGCGCCGCGTCGTCATGGTCGCGCCGAAATCAGCCGCGCCGCCATCGCCAATGGCGACAACGGCGGCCTGATCGCGCTGTCCGGCGCGCAGCACGGCGATGTCGGCCAATGGCTCGCGGCCGGCAAGGCCGACAAAGCGAAGGATTGTGCGGGCGCCTGGGCGAAGCTGTTCCCGGACAGCTACTACCTGGAGGTGCAGCGTTACGGCCAGCCGCAGCAGGAGGCGCTGCTCGCGCGGACGGTGGCGCTCGCCGGCGAGCTCGATCTGCCCTTGGTGGCCACGCATCCGGTGCAGTTCATCGAGCGCGGCGACTTCGGTGCGCACGAGGCGCGCGTCTGCATTTCCGAAGGTTACGTGCTGGCCGACCCGCGCCGGCCGAAGAACTTCACCGAGGAGCAGTACCTCAAGTCGCAGGCCGAGATGGCGGAGCTCTTCGCCGACCTGCCGGAGGCGCTGGAGAATTCGGTCGAGATCGCCAAGCGTTGCAGCGTCAGCATAACGCTCGGCAAGAGCTGGCTGCCGGACTTTCCGACGCCGGACGGCAGCGGGCTCGACGACTACCTCGCCAGCCAGTCGCGACTCGGGCTGGCGCAGCGCCTGCTGCACTTGTTCCCCGATCCGGCGGTGCGCGAAAGTCAGGCGCCGCGATACGCCGAGCGGCTGGAGTTCGAGATCAAGACCATCCAGCAGATGGGCTTCCCGGGTTACTTCCTGATCGTCGCCGACTTCATCCAGTGGGCGAAGAAGAACGGCGTGCCGGTCGGCCCGGGACGCGGTTCCGGCGCCGGCTCGCTGGTCGCGTATTCGCTGCTGATCACCGACCTCGACCCGATCCGCTACGAGCTGCTGTTCGAGCGCTTCCTGAATCCGGAACGCGTCTCGATGCCCGACTTCGACATCGACTTCTGCCAGGAAGGCCGCGACCGGGTCATCCAGTACGTGAAGGAAAAGTACGGCGCCCATGCGGTATCGCAGATCGCCACCTTCGGCACCATGGCGGCGAAGGCGGTGATCCGCGACGTCGGACGCGTCCTCGACCTGGGCTTCAATTTCGTCGACCAGTTCGCCAAGCTGATCCCCAACGAACTCGGCATCACGCTCGAAAAGGCAATGGAAGTCGAGCCGGCCATCACGCAGCGCATCGACGAGGAAGAAGGTCTGCGCACGCTCTGGGACCTGGCGCTGAAGCTCGAAGGCCTGACCCGCAACGTCGGCATGCACGCCGGCGGCGTGCTGATCGCGCCCGGCAAGCTCACCGACTTTTGCCCGCTCTATTCGGCCGACGGCGGCGCCACCACCGTCAGCCAGTTCGACAAGGACGACGTCGAGAAGGCCGGCCTGGTCAAGTTCGACTTCCTCGGCCTGCGCACGCTGACCATCCTGGCGGAAGCCGTCGAGTTCGCGCGCAGCGTCGAAGGCGCCGACGTGAATCTGGAGACGCTGCCGCTCGACGACAAGGCTACCTACGACCACGTCTTCAAGAACGCCAATACCACGGCGGTGTTCCAGTTCGAATCCGGCGGCATGAAGGACACGCTGGTGCAGGCGAAGCCCGACTGCCTGGAAGACCTGATCGCCCTGAACGCGCTCTACCGCCCCGGGCCGATGGAGAACATCCCGACCTTCTGCGCGCGCAAGAACGGTCGCGAGCGCGTCGCCTATCCGCATCCGAACATGGAGAAGGTGCTGGCGAACACATACGGCATCATGATCTACCAGGAGCAGGTGATGCAGACGGCGCAGGTGATCGCCGGCTACAGCCTCGGCGGCGCCGACCTCCTGCGCCGCGCCATGGGCAAGAAGAAGAAGGAGGAGATGGACCAGCAGCGCGCCGTCTTCGTCGCCGGCGCCGAACAGAACAACATCGGCGCGGGCCTGGCGAACGAGATCTTCGACACCATGGAGAAGTTCGCCGGCTACGGCTTCAACAAGTCGCACGCCGCCGCCTACTCGCTGGTCGCCTACCAGACTGCCTGGCTCAAGCAGCACCACCCGTCGGCTTTCGTCGCCGCGACGCTGTCGTCGGAAATGGCCAACACCGACAAGGTGCAATTCTTCTACAACGACGCCAAAGAGAACGGCATCGTCTTCCTGCCGCCCGACATCAACCTCGGCGGCGTGCGCTTCCAGCCGACCGACGGCAAGACCATCCGCTACGGCCTGGGCGCCATCAAGGGCACCGGCGAATCCGCGCTCGGCGTGATCCTCAAGGCGCGTTCCGAAAGCGGCCCTTTCAACGACCTGTTCGACTTCTGCCGCCGCGTCGACAAGCGCGTAGTGAACCGCCGCGTCGTCGAAGCGCTGATCCGCGCCGGTGCGTTCGACAGCCTCGACGACCATCGCAACAAATTGCTTTCATCGGTCGGCATCGCGCTCGAAGCGGCCGAGCAGGCCGAGCGCAATGCCTTGCAGGGCGGCCTGTTCGACATGGCAGGTCCTGACAGCGCGCCGCAGACGCACTACGTCGATGTGCCTCGCTGGGGCGAGCGCGAGCAGCTGCTCAACGAAAAGCAGGCACTCGGCTTCTTCCTCTCCGGCCATCCGTACAACGAATACGCCAGCGAACTCAGGTCCTTCGTCAAGCGGCGGCTGGGCCAGCTCGAAGCGCAGCGCGACCCGGTGCTGATGGCCGGCATCGTCATCAGCACGCGCACCCAGATGACCCGGCGCGGCAAGATGTGCATCGTGATGATCGACGACGCCAGCAAGCAGCTCGAAGTCTCGGTGTTCAACGAGCTGTGGGAGGCCGAGCGCAGCAAGATCCGCGAAGACGAGCTGCTGCTGGTCGAAGGCAAGGTGCAGAACGACGACTACACGGGCGGCCTGCGCATCACCGCCGACCGTCTGCTGACGCTCGGCGAGGCGCGCGCCCGCTTCGCCAAGGCGCTGAAGCTGTCGATGAACGGCGGCACCCGCGCCGGCGACGCGCATCGCCTGCAAGCCATCCTCGCGCCTTATCGCCGCGCGGGTGGCGGCGCCTGCCCCGTGCGGCTCAGCTATCGCAACAATGATGCCGAAACCGAACTCGCCCTCCCCGAGAACTGGCGCGTCACCCTCGACGATGCATTGCTCGCTTCCCTCAACGAGTGGCTTACGCCCGCCAACGTCAAGGTGGTGTACTCATGATTCGCCTGATCGACAACGCCCTGCTCGACGCCGTCAGCGCCGAGGCCCGTACCAGTCCGCGCGGCCGCAAGAACCGCAACTTCCACGCCGACGACGCCCAGCCCGGCCATCGCCTGCTCAACGCCATCGAGCCCGGCTCGTACATCATGCCGCACCGCCACCTCGATCCGAACAAGGGCGAGACCATGGTGGTGCTGCGCGGCGCACTCGGCCTGGTCACCTTCGACGATGCGGGTGCCGTGACGCAAACCGCAAAAGTCAGCCATGGTGGTACGCCGATGGGCATCGACATCGGCCACGGCACCTGGCACACCGTGTTCGCGCTGGCGCCGGGCACGGTGTTCCTCGAAGCCAAGGCCGGCCCCTATCTGCCGCTCACCGCCGAAGAGAAGGCGCCCTGGGCGCCGGCCGAGGGCGACCCGACCGCGCCGGCGTTTCTTGCCCGCCTTCAGGCGCTCGTCGCCTAGCGCATCATCAGCCAGCGGATCACGCGCTCGGCGGTCTTGCCGTAAGGCGGCGCGATCAGTCGCAGCGTGTTGGGCCACAGCGGTTTGCGCAGCACCGGCTTGGCATGGCTGAAGGCTTCCACTGAATGCCTGCCGTGATAAGCGCCGCTGCCGCTTTCGCCGACGCCGCCGAACGGCAGTTCGGGCGCGCCCAGATGCACGACCGGCGCGTTGAAGCCGATGGCGCCCGACGAGGTCTCGTCGATGAAGCGCCGCCGCGTCGTCGCGTCGCCGGTGAAGGCGTAGAGCGCCAGCGGCTTGTCGTTGGCGCGGATGAGCGCCAGCGCGGCGTCGAGGTCGGGCACGCGGACGATGGGCAGGATGGGGCCGAAGATTTCCTCGCGCATTACCGGCGCGTCCGGTGTCACGTAGTCGAGCACGGTCGGTGCGATGTAGCGCTGCTCCGCGTCGGTCTGGCCGCCCGCCACCACGCGGCCTTCGCCGAGCAGCGTCGCCAGCCGCCGGAACTGGCGCGCGTTGACGATGCGGCCGTAATCGTGGCTGGACCAGGGAT
>JAEHDA010000258.1 GCA_016880655.1 Rhodocyclaceae bacterium | reverse complement strand
GGTGACGCTGGTCGAGAAGCACAAGATGGGCGGCGACTGCCTCAACACCGGTTGCGTGCCTTCCAAGGCGCTGATCCGCTCGGCGAAGTTCCTGTCGCACGTCGGCCGGGCGAACGAGTTCGGGTGCCGTACCGCCACGGCTGACTTTTCGTTCGCCGACGTGATGGAGCGCGTGCAGCGCGTGGTGCGCGAAGTCGCGCCGCACGATTCGGTGGAGCGCTACACCGGGCTGGGCGTGGAGGTGATCGAAGGCACGGCGAAGCTGGTCTCGCCCTGGGAAGTGGAAGTGACGCGGCAGGGTGGCGCCACCGAGCAGCTGACCACGCGAAGCATCGTCATCGCCGCCGGTGCGCGGCCCTTCGTGCCGCCGATACCCGGCATCGAGGAGACGGGCTACCTGACCTCGGACACGGTGTGGGCCCTGCGCGAACTGCCGCGCCGGCTGGTGGTGCTGGGCGGCGGGCCGATCGGCTGCGAGCTGACGCAGACCTTCGCCCGGCTTGGTTCGAAGGTCACGCAGGTGGAGATGGCGCCGCGCATCATGATCCGCGAGGACGTGGAAGTATCGGAGATGGTGACCCGGCGTTTCCGCGCCGAAGGCATAGACGTGCTGGTGAACCACAAGGCGAAGGCTTTCGTCGTCGAGGGCGGCGAGAAGATCCTGCTCGCCGAGCACGATGGTCCGAATGGGAGAAATGAGGTGCGCATCCCCTTCGATGCCGTGCTGGTTGCGGTCGGCCGCGTCGCCAACCTCAAGGGTTTCGGGCTGGAGGACATCGGCGTCGCCACCTCGCGCACGGTGGAAACCAACGAGTTCCTGCAAACCAACTACCCGAACATCTACGCCGCGGGCGACGTGGCCGGCCCCTACCAGTTCACCCATACCGCCGCCCACCAGGCCTGGTACGCGGCGGTGAATGCGCTGTTCGATCCGTTCAGGAAATTCAAGGCCGACTACCGGGTGATCCCGTGGTCCACCTTCGTCGAGCCGGAAGTGGCGCGCGTCGGCCTCAACGAGCAGGAGGCGAAGGAAAAAGGCATCGCCTGCGAGGTGAGCCGCTATGGCATCGACGACCTCGACCGCGCCATCGCCGACGGCGAGGCGCACGGCTTCGTCAAGGTGCTGACCGTGCCGGGCAAGGACAAAATCCTCGGCGTGACCATCGTCGGCGAGCATGCCGGCGACCTGATCGCAGAATACGTGCTGGCCATGAAGCAGGGCATCGGCCTGAACAGGATTCTCGGCACCATCCACATCTACCCGACGCTGGCCGAGGCCAACAAGTACGCCGCCGGCGTGTGGAAGAAGGCGCACGCGCCGCAGAAGCTGCTGCGCTGGGTCGAGCGCTTCCATGCCTGGAGGCGTGGATGAAGCCTTGGCTGCTGCTCTTCGTTCCCGGGCTTGCCTGCGCCGAGCCGGTCTGGGTCGGCCGCTTTCCGGAATCGGGCGCGATTCCCGCGCCCTGGCAGATCGAACACCTCAACAAGGACTTCGCGCCGACGCGCTACGGCCTGCGCGTCTGGGATGGCGTGCCCGCCGTCGAGGCGCATGCCGAGAAGAGCATGGCGCTGCTGGCGCGGCCGGTGGATATCGACCTGGCGAAGATGCCCATCCTCTGTTGGCGCTGGCGCGTCGATGCGCCGCTGAAGTCGGCGGACATGACGCGCAAGTCCGGCGACGATTACTCGGCGCGCGTCTATCTCAGCTTCGAGGTGCCGCCCGACACGCTCGGTATCGGCACGCGGCTGGCGCTGAAGCTGGCACGCGCGCTGCGCGGCAACCAGGTGCCGGACGCGGCGGTGAATTACGTCTGGGACAACACGCATGCGGTCGGCACCTGGCAGGCCAACGCCTACACGGATCGAGCGCGCATGCTGGTGCTGCGCTCCGGCAGCGCCGACGCGGCCCGCTGGGTGGAGGAGCGGCGTGACGTCACGGCTGACTTTGCCAGGGCCTTCGGCCACGCGCCGCGCCGCCTGACCGGCGTGGCCGTGGCCTCGGACACCGACAACACCGGCGAGACGGCCCACGCCGGCTTCGCCGATTTCCGCTTCGTGGGCAGGGAGGCGGGATGCCCGTGATCAGCATCGTCGTGCCGGTGCTGGACGAGGCGGTGCGGATCGTCTCCGCGCTGAACGCCTTGCAGCCGCTGCGCGCGGGCGGGGCCGAGGTGATCGTGTGCGACGGCGGCAGCAGCGACTGCACGGTGGAGCTGGCGGCCCCGCTGGCGGACAAGTTGATCGCCGCGCCGCGCGGCCGCGCCAGCCAGATGAATGCCGGAGCGGCGCTCGCCCGCGGCGAGGTGCTGCTGTTCCTGCATGCCGACACGACCTTGCCCGACGACGCGGCGAAGTTGCTTGCCGAGGCCCTGCGCGCCGGCTGCGTCTGGGGTCGCTTCGACGTCGATATCTGCGGCCGCTCGATGTGGCTGCCGCTGGTGGCGGCGCTGATGAACAGCCGTTCGCGCCTCACCGGCATCGCCACCGGTGACCAGGCGATGTTCGTCACACGGCATGCCTATGCGGCGGTTCGCGGTTTTCCCGACATCGCGTTGATGGAGGACATCGAGCTGTCGAAGCGGCTGCTGAAGCTCTCGCGCCCGGCGTGCATCGCGGCGCGGGTGACGACTTCCGGCCGCCGCTGGGAACGGCACGGCGTCTGGCGCACGATCCTGCGCATGTGGTGGCTGCGGCTGCGCTATTTCCTCGGCGCCGATCCGGCACAGCTCGCCCGCGAGTACGGTTATGCGCCGCGCGAATAGTGATACTGCGCCTGAAGCCGCGCCGCGCGTCGGCGTGGCCATCCTGGCACGCGCCCCCATCCCCGGCCAGGCCAAGACGCGGCTGATCCCGGCGTTGGGCGCGGCGGGCGCGGCCAGCCTGCAACGCTGGCTGTTGCAACGGACTGTGGCCATGGCGCTGGTGGCGGATGTGGGGCCGGTGACGCTGTGGTGCGCCGGCGACCCTCGGCATCCGGACTTCGCGCAGTGCCGCGCCTTTGGCGCGGTGACGGTGCGACACCAACCCGAGGGCGACCTGGGCGCGCGCATGCTGGCGGCGCTGCGCGAATCGTCGACGGCTGCGACGCTGGTGATCGGCACCGACTGCCCTGCGCTGAGCGCAGCGCACCTGCGCGAGGCGACGCGGCAACTGGACGATCACGATGCCGTGGTGCTGCCGGCGGAAGATGGCGGCTATGTGCTGATCGGCATGCGCGAGCCGCTGCCGGACCTCTTCGCCGCGGTCGACTGGGGCACGGAGCGGGTGATGGCGCAGACACGCGAACG
>JAEHDA010000257.1 GCA_016880655.1 Rhodocyclaceae bacterium | reverse complement strand
CTTCTAAGCCGGGGGTTGTGAGTTCGAGTCTCGCCGGGCGGGCCAGGATTTTGGTTTCAAAGGTGGTGGCTGTAGCTCAGTTGGTAGAGTCCTGGATTGTGATTCCAGTTGTCGTGGGTTCGAGCCCCATCAGCCACCCCAACTACCCGGAAAAACGGAGCCATCTGGCTCCGTTTTTCGTTTACAGGTCCGTGCGCGAAAGCAGAAAGACCTTTCCTTCGCCGCTCGGCGCGTCGACCCAGGTGAGCGGCAGACCGGGGAAGGCCGCTTCGACGATGTCGGCGTTGTGGCCGATTTCGACGAACAGCAGGCCATTTTCTGTCAGATGCTCGGGCGCAGCGGCAAGCAGGCGGCGAACGATATCGAGACCGTCATTCCCGGCGGCAAGCGCCAGTTCAGGCTCGTGGCGGTACTCGGCGGGCAGCGCGGCCATCGACTCCGCGGTGACATAGGGCGGATTGCAGATGATCAGGTCGTAGCGGCGACCGCTCAGGCCGTCCAGCAGGTCCGACTGGATCAGGTGGACGCGATTGTCGAGTCCGTAGTCGGCAACATTGCGGTGGGCGACGGCCAGTGCATCGCCAGAGACGTCAACAGCATCGACCGTCGCGGCGGGAAACGCCTCGGCCATCAGGATGGCCAGGCAGCCCGAGCCCGTGCAGAGATCAAGCGCCGTATGAATATGGTCGGGATCGGTGATCCACGGTGCCATGTGCTCGGCGAGCAGTTCCGCGAAATAGGAACGGGGCACGATGACGCGTTCATCGACGTAGAAGCGATACGGGCCGAGCCACGCTTCGTGGGTCAGATAGGCGGCGGGCAGCCGGCGGACCAGACGTTGTTCGACGATGTTCAGCACGGCGAGCCGTTCGGCGCGGGTCAGGCGTGCATCGAGGAAAGGTTCGAGACGGTCGTTCGGCAGATGCAAAGTGTGGAGGATCAGCCAGGCTGCTTCGTCGTAGGCGTTGTCGGTTCCGTGGCCATAGAAGAGCTTGGCTTCATTGAAACGGCTGACGGCCCAGCGCAACCAGTCGCGCAGCGTTGCCAGTTCGTCGACGAGCGGGCTCATTGGGCGAGCAGGCGTTCGAGCGCCTTGCGGTAGATGTCTGCCAGTGGTTCCAGGTCGGCGATGGCGACATGCTCGTCGACCTGGTGGATGCTGGCGTTGATCGGCCCGAGTTCGGCCACTTCCGGGCAGATGTCGGCGATGAAACGACCATCGGAGGTGCCACCGCTGGTCGACAGTGCCGGCGCGGCGCCCGTTACGCCACGGACCGCTTCGGAAAGCACGTCCACCAGCCGGCCGCGCGGCGTCAGGAACGGTCGGCCGCCAATAGCCCAGTGGATTTCGTATTCCAGCCCGTGCCGGTCGAGCAGGGCGTGTACGCGCGCTTGCAGGCCGTCGACGGTGCTCGCCGTGGAGAAGCGGAAGTTGAACAGCACTTCCAGCGTGCCCGGCACGACGTTGGTGGCGCCCGTGCCGGCGTGGATGTTGGATATCTGGAAGCTGGTTGGCGGAAAGTACTCGTTGCCCTCGTCCCAGCGGGTTGCGGCCAGTTCCGCCAGTGCCGCTGCGGACAGGTGAATGGGGTTCTTCACCTTTTCCGGGTAGGCGACATGGCCCTGGATGCCCTTGACGATCAGTCGCCCGGACAGCGAACCACGGCGGCCGTTCTTGATGGTATCGCCCAGTCGCTCGGTGGACGTCGGTTCGCCGACGACGCAGTAATCGATACGTTCGCCGCGCGCCTGTAGCGTCTCGACGACGCGCACGGTACCGTCGGTCGCGTCACCTTCCTCGTCGGACGTGAGCAGCAGGCCGATCGAGCCGGGATGGTCAGGAAATGCGGCGACAAAACGCTCGACGGCGACGACGAATGCGGCAATCGACGACTTCATGTCGGCGGTCCCGCGACCATAGAGCTTGCCGTTGCGTTCGGTCGGCACGAACGGATCGGAGTGCCATTGCTCGCGCGGGCCGGGCGGAACGACATCGGTATGTCCGGCGAAGCAGACCAGCGGGCCGGCATTGCCGCGCCGTGCCCACAGGTTCCGTACCAGTCCCGTGGGGCCATCGCTGTCCATGCGTTCGAGCATGAAGCCGAGCGGCGCCAGGCGTCCGGCAATCAGGTCCAGGCAACCGGCATCGGCGGGGGTAACCGAAGGCAGCGCGATCAACTGGCGGACGAGCGCCAGGGTCGGCGTATCTGCCATCAGACGTCCATGTTCAGTGTGAATTCCGAGAACGACGCGCCGCCGATGCCTTCTTCCGGCGCAGGTGTCGTCGCGGTCGCGAAGGGCACTTTGGTCGCCTTGGCGGGCGCCTGGATCTGCTGGTTGTTGATCAGCCAGGACAGATTGGTGGGCGAATCGGCGTGCGCCAGTGCTTCGTCGAGCGTGATGACGTTTTCCTTGTAGAGGCGATGCAGATCCTGCTCGAAAGTTTGCGAGCCCGGGGCGAGACTCTGCTCCATCGCCTCCTTGATGCCGTTGAGCTCGCCCTTCTCGATCAATTCCGCGATGTGGCGGGTGTTGAGCAGGATTTCCACGGCCGGAATGCGGTTGCCGTCCGGCTTGCGCACCAGGCGCTGGGAAATGACGGTGCGCAGGGTAGCCGACAGGTCGAGGTAGAGCGAGGTCCGGTTTTCCAGCGGGAAGAAGTTGATGATGCGGTTCAGTGCGTGATAGGCGTTGTTGGCGTGCAAGGTCGCGAGGCAGAGGTGACCCGTCTGCGCGTAGGCGATGGCCGCGCTCATGGTTTCCTTGTCGCGGATTTCACCGATCAGGATACAGTCCGGCGCCTGCCGCATGGCGTTGCGCAGCGCCCCCTCCCAGGACAAGGTGTCGAGGCCGACTTCGCGCTGGTTGACGATGGACTTCTTGTGCTTGAACAGGAATTCGATCGGATCCTCGACCGTCAGGATATGCCCGGTCCGGTTGGTGTTGCGATGGTCGAGCATGGCGGCGATGGTCGTCGATTTGCCCGAGCCGGTGGCGCCGACCACCAGGACCAGCCCGCGCTTCTCCATGATGATGTCGGAAAGCACTGACGGCAGCGACAGTTCCTCGATGCGGGGGATTTCGCTGGTGATGAAGCGAACGACGATGCCGATCGATCCGCGCTGCCAGAACATGTTGACGCGGAAGTTGCCGATACCTTCCTTGCCGACCGACAGGTTCATTTCCCGGTTGGCTTCGAAGGTCTTGATCTGCTCCGGCGTGAGCATCTCATAGGCCATTTTCTGGATCGTCGGTGGGTCCATGACCTGCTGGTTGACGGGGATGCAGTTGCCGTGGATCTTGATGTTGATGGGCGTGCCGGCCGAGATGAAGATGTCGGAGGCGCTCTTGTCCGCCATCAACTGGAACAGCTTGTCGAAAATCATGGCACTCCCCTTCGCAGCGAAATCGGTGTCAGTCTTGCAGCCTCAGTCCCGTAGCAACTCGTTGATCGAGGTCTTGGCGCGGGTCTTGGCATCCACGCGCTTGACGATCACCGCGCAGGCGAGGCTGTACTTGCCGTCGGCCGAGGGGAGATTGCCGGCCACGACCACCGAGCCTTCCGGCACGCGGCCGTAGGTGACCTCGCCCGTGGCTCGGTCGTAAATCTTGGTGCTCTGGCTGATGAACACCCCCATCGAGATCACGCAGTTGTCTTCGACGATCACGCCTTCGACGACTTCCGAGCGGGCACCGACGAAACAGTTGTCGCCGATGATGGTCGGGTTGGCCTGGATGGGTTCCAGCACGCCGCCGATGCCGACGCCGCCCGAGAGGTGCACGTTCTTGCCGATCTGGGCGCAGGAACCGACCGTCGCCCAGGTGTCGACCATGGTGCTCTCGTCGACATAGGCGCCGATGTTCACGAAACTGGGCATCAGCACGGCGTTTTTGCCGATGAAGCTGCCGCGGCGGACCACGGCGCCAGGCACGACGCGGAAGCCGCCCTGGCGGAAGGACTGGTCGTCCCACTTGGCGAACTTGGTGGCAACCTTGTCGTAGTAGCGGAACACGCCGCTGTCCATGACGTGGTTGTCTTCGAGGCGGAAGGAAATCAGTACCGCCTTCTTGACCCACTGGTGCGTGACCCACTGGCCGTCGATCCGCTCGGCCACGCGCAGCTTGCCCTGGCCGAGGTCGTTCAGCACGTGCTCGACCGCCTCGCTGACTTGGGCCGGCGCGGCGCCGGGGTTGAGCGAGGCGCGGTTTTCCCAGGCCTGGTCGATGATGCGTTGCAGGTCTTGCATGGTGGGCTTCCTTATCGTTTGTAACTCAAAGTGTCTGGCAATAATCGGCGATGCGGCGGGCGGCATCCTCGCATTCGTCCACATCCGCGACCAGCGCGATGCGCACGAAGCCGGCGCCCGGATTGACGCCGCCCGCTTCCCTGGCGAGGAAGCTGCCGGGCAGCACGGTGACATTGTACCCAGCGTGCAGGCCGCGGGCGAACTCGGTGTCGGCGATGCCGTAACGCGCCACCGAGGCCCAGTGGTAGAAGCCGGCGTCGGGCATCCGGGTGTCCAGGCATTCGGCCAGGATCGGTGTTACCAGGCCGAACTTTTCCTTGTAGAGGCGGCGGTTTTCCTGCACGTGGGCTTCGTCGCGCCACGCGACGGTGGAGGCGACCTGCACTGCCGGGCTCATGGCGCAGCCGTGGTAGGTGCGGTAGAGCCAGAACTGCTTGATGATCGCCGCATCGCCAGCCACGAAGCCGGAGCGCAGGCCGGGCACGTTGGAACGCTTGGAAAGGCTGGAGAAGACGATCAGGTTGCGATAATCGTCGCGGCCAAGTCGGCGCGCGGCTTCCAATGCACCAAGCGGCGGCTGGTGTTCGTCGAAATAGATCTCCGAATAGCACTCGTCGGCGGCGATGACGAAGCCGTGGCGGTTGGAAAGTTCGAACAATTGCCGCCACTGTTCCAGTGTCATCACGTTGCCGGTCGGGTTGCCTGGCGAACAGACGTAGATGAGTTGCGTGCGCCGCCAATCCGCTTCCGGCACGGCACCGAAGTTCATGGCGAAGCCGTCGTGCGGCAACTGGTTGATGAAGGCGGGCGTCAGGCCGGACAGATAGGCCGCACCTTCGTAGATCTGGTAGAAGGGATTCGGACACAGCACCAGGCCGTCGGCCTTGCGCGCATCGGCGACGCATTGGGCGAAGGCGAACAGCGCCTCGCGCGAGCCGTTGACCGGCAGTACCTGGGTGGCGGCATTCGGGGTCGGAATCCCGTAGCGCTGCCCGAGCCAGTCGGCAATCGCCTCACGCAGGTCGTCTGAGCCGTTGGTGGTGGGATAATTCGCCAGCCCCGCCAGGTTGGCTGCCAGGGTCTCCTGGATGAATTCGGGCGTGCCGTGCTGCGGCTCGCCAATCGACAGCTTGATCTCTCCGAAAGTCAGTGGTGGCGACACGCCGGCAAAGAGTTGGCGCAGTTTTTCGAAGGGGTAGGGCTGGAGCTTGGCGAGGTTGGGATTCACGGAAGCGGCTGCGGGGAGCGATGAGAAAATCGAGCATGGATTATAGGCCAGGGCATGGCGCCGCCGTCGCTGCGCTGTTCGCCGGCGCGACGGTCTGGGGACTGATCTGGTACCCGTACCGGCTGATCGAGGCGGCGGGCATCTCCGGCGCGTTGGCTACTGCGCTGACCTATGCCGTGGCGCTGGTGCTCGGCCTCGTCCTCTTTCCCGACAAGTTGCGCGGCGCGCGCATCGACGGATGGCTGGTCGCCATTGCGCTGTCGGCGGCGGGCTGCAACCTCGGTTACGTGCTGGGCATGCTGCACGGCGAGGTGATGCGCGTGCTGCTGCTGTTCTACCTCGCGCCGCTATGGACG
>JAEHDA010000256.1 GCA_016880655.1 Rhodocyclaceae bacterium | reverse complement strand
TGACGACGGCGCGGATGTGGTTTGCCGCCCAGGCTGCCAACGGCAAGATCTATGCGTTGGGTGGCTGGACTGGTCTGCTCAGCCTGTCCACCAACGAGGAATTCAATCCAGCCAGCAATACCTGGACAACGAAGGCTTCGCTACCTACCGCCACTGACTCGATGGGTTCGGCCGTGATCGGCAACCGGATCTACCTGATAGCCGGCATGTGGGGCGTGCTCGTGGTCAAGAACGTCTCGATGTACGACGTCCTTACCAATTCGTTCACGGCGCAACCCGACTATCCGGCCGCAATCGAAGTGCCGGGCGCCGCGGCGCTCAATGGCTACCTCTACAGCGTGGGCGGCGACAACTACCTGGGCACTCATTACAACAACCATTACCGCTACGATCCGGGCATGCCCGCGCCGCTCGCCACCGCCGTGAATGAATCGAACGGCACTTCACCCCTCGCCTCCGGCTTCAGCCAGGGCTGGATTACCTTCGAACTCAAGGCGCTGGTCCAGGAATGGGTGGATGGCATCCGGCCCAACAACGGTCTCGTCATCCATACGGAGGTTGGCGACGAGTTCAAGATCAACAGCCGAGAGAACGGCAGCAACATGCCCCAGATGGTCGTCACCTTTACCCACTAAACGCCGCCGAACCCTTATCATCCCGCTGACAACAAGAACCGCGATACCCCGCCATGAAGTTCGCCATCGGTGATCTGCTCAAACCCGTCGTAAGCGGTCTGCCGAAACTGCTGCCATCGATGGGGCATCGCCACGCCATCGGCCTCGACCTCGGGCCCGGCGCACTCAATCTGGTGCAGATGGAAAGCCGTGGCGGCAAGACCTGCATCCGCGCACTGGCCTCGCTGCCCTGCGCCTGCCCGCGCGCGGAACTGTACGACAATCCTCAGGAACTCAAGGCCTTGCTGAAGCAGGCCTTCGCCATGCAGCCGTTCAAGGGCGACCACGTGGTGTCCTGTTTGCCGGCAACTGCAATCAAGATCATCAACGTTGCGTACCGGCCGGCGAAGGGCCAATCCAATACCGAGGCCATCATCGCCGCTCTGCGGGAACGCCTGGGCGATGAATTGAGCGAACTCGTGCTCGATTTCATGACCGTCCGCCACGACGATGCCGAGGCGAGCGAGGGCGAAGCGTTGGTGGCCATGGCGCCGCGCAAGACCGTGCTGGCCTATCTGGAACTGCTCACCGAGGCCGGACTGGAGGTCGACGCCCTGGATATCGGGCCGGCGGCATTGGCCCGGCTGGTACGTCACGCCGGTGCGCTCGGCTGGCCGGCGTTTCCGTTTCTGCCCAACGCCTTGCTGGTCAATTTCGGCGCCGACGCCAGCTTCGTGACCGTGCTCTGGGGTCGCCGCCTCATACTGGACCGGGCGGTGGATTTCTCCGAGCACCGGTTGCTGGCTCGCCTTAGGCAGGTCTTGGACATGCCCGAGGAACTGGCGATGCGCCTGTTGTACGAAGGCGAAGCCGGGGCGGATGGCCAGGACGAGGCCCGTCGGACCATCAGCGAGGTCCTCCGGTCCGAAATCTCGCTGTTGCTACAGGAAATCAGCAAGACTCTCGTCTACATGGCCTCAAAAACCCGCGGCAAGTCGGTAGATATGGTTTATCTGGCCGGCCGCGTGGCCCGCTACCCCGATCTGGCAATGGCCCTAAAGGATCAACTCCGGATTCCCGTAGATGTGCTTAACCCGGTGTCACTGTTCGCCACGGCAGATTGCGGCTCGAAACACGGGCCCGAACTTGGAATGCTGCCTGGCGTCGCACTGGCCACCGGCTTGGCGCTACGAGGAATTCCCGAACATGGGTGAGATGGATCTGATCCCCGGCGATTTTCGCCAGGGGCTCAGGAAACGACGACAACTTCGGCTGTTCGTCACTGCCTGTCTGGCCGTACTGGCTTGCATCGCGCTCGGCTGGGCGGGTCTGACGTGGCTGATCTGGCGGGGACAGGGCGAATTGGCTCGCCTACAGCAGCAGGAGTCCCTGTCTCAGCAAAACAAGGCAAGAGCCACCGAATACACGCAACAGAAGCAACTCATCGAGTCTCAATTGGCAGCGCTCGACGAGTTGCGTGGCCGTGACCGCGTGGCTGCGTTTCTGCGCGCCATCGATGCCGCCCACGGTGAAGGGATCTGGTTCGACAGCATGCGTTTCCTGCGCCGGGCCGGAACGAGCACGCTCAACAACCTGCCGGGAGCGACCAATTCGGGTCTCATAGTCGCGCCGGCAACGCCGGGTTCAACCACGCAAGCAACCGAACTCGGGCAAGGGGTCGATATCGTCGGCCATGCGTTCAATCACTCCCTGCTTGCCGATTTCATGCGCAAGCTCGGTGCACAACCGGGAATCGCCGACTTGCGTTTGATCGACACCAGCCTTCGCAACTACACGACGACGCAGGTAATTGATTTCAGCCTGACCCTGCAACTCGACCGGAAATTGCCGATAACGCAATGATGGAACGCCTCCAGCAATCGCTCGACAAGCTGAACCCAACTCTGGTCACGGGCATGATGGTGTTCATCGTCGCTCTGCTGGCCTTCGAGGGCTGGATGCTGGCCCTGCGCAAGCCGTTTGCCGAATACCAGCAGGTTGCGGCGAGCGAGGCATCGCTGAAGGCTTCTTTGAGCCAGGCGCCCGATCAGGCGAGCGAACTTGGCAGGCTGGCTGCTGAGTTACGGCAGTTGTCGGACAACCTTAGCGGCCAGTTGCACCTGCCCGCCGCGGACGACAAGATCGCCGCCTCGCTGATGGAGGCGCTGGATCGGTCGGCGGCAAAATACAACGTGAGGCTTTCGGGCGTGAAACCCCGCGAACGGCGGCCGGTCTCGGTCTTCGAGGAG
>JAEHDA010000038.1 GCA_016880655.1 Rhodocyclaceae bacterium | reverse complement strand
GCGCGCGCATGGTCGACCGCGGCGGCGAGACCATGGAGGGAACGGCAACTTCCGGGGCGCCTTCATGCGTTCCGGATTCATCCAGATAGGGCCCGGAACTCAGCGGCGGAAAGTGGGCGCCGCAACCCGCGCAGACGGTGGCCTTGACACTGTCGACCTTGCCGCAAACGGGGCATGGCTTGAGATCCAGCGGCACGCCGCAAGCGGCGCAGAAGCGCTCGCCGGGCTTGTTGTCGTGCTGGCAGTTGGGACAGTGGGAAAGTAGCATCGGCAGACGGTTATGGCAGGTGTTCTGACCAGTCCAAGAATAGCAAACTTCCCCCGTCCCGGTCAGCTTTGCAACACGAGACCCGCATGCTCGCGCATCGGGTGGAACTGAATCTTCGGATAGCGTTCCTGGGTCAGTTCGAGGTCGTAGCGCGACGACATCAGGTAGGCATGGGTATCGGCGGCGTCGAGCGCCAGGCGCGAGCCGTTGGCATTCATGAAGCGGCGCAGTTCGGCCTCGTCGTCGCAGCTTACCCAGCGCGCGCCGGCGAAGTTGGCGGGCGACATGCGCACGTCGACGCCGTATTCGGTCTTGAGGCGGTGCTGGACGACCTCGAACTGGAGCTGGCCGACGGCGCCGAGCAACATCAGGCTGCCGGCCAATGGCTTGAATACCTGGATGGCGCCTTCTTCGCCCAACTCTTGCAAGCCTTTCGCGAGCTGCTTGCTCTTCATCGGATCCGCCAGCTCGACGGTGCGGAACATTTCCGGTGCGAAGAACGGCAGGCCTGTGTATTGCAGCAGCTCGCCGCCGGTGACGGTATCGCCCAGTTGCAGGCCGCCGTGGGTGATGATGCCGATGATGTCGCCCGCGTAGGCTTCTTCGACGCGGTCGCGCCGCTGCGAGAGGAAGGTGACGACGCCGGTTGGGCGCAGCTCCTTGTTGGTGCGGCGGACCTTGAGGCGCATGCCGCGCTCGAACTTGCCGGAACAGACGCGCACGAAGGCAATGCGGTCGCGGTGCGCCGGGTCCATGTTGGCCTGGATCTTGAAGACGACGCCGGAGAACTGGTCCTCTTCGGGCTTCACCTCCCGGGACACGGCCTGGCGTGGTGACGGCGCGGGGGCGAGGTCGACCAGCGCATCGAGCACCTCCTGCACGCCGAAGTTGTTGATCGCCGAACCGAAGAAGACCGGCGTCTGGTGCGCGGCCAGGAAGTCGTCGCGGTTGAACGGATGCGCCGCATGGCGGATCAGGTCCATCTCGTGATGGGCGGTCTCATATTCGGCGCCGAAGCGGGTAGCCAGCTCGGCGGGATCGGTGACGATCTCGTCATCCGCGCCCACTCGGTCCGCCCCGGGCCGGAACACGCGCATGCGCTCGGTGCGCAGGTCGTAGATGCCGTGGAAGTTCTTGCCCTGCCCGACCGGCCAGGTCAGCGGCGCGCAGGGCATGCCCAGCGTGCGCTCGATCTCGTCGAGCAGGTCGAGCGGCTCGCGCACCTCGCGGTCGAGCTTGTTGATGAAGGTGAGGATCGGCGTGTTGCGGGCGCGGCAGACCTCGATCAGGCGCAGCGTCTGGGCCTCGACGCCGTTGGCGGCGTCGATCACCATCAGCGCCGCGTCGACGGCGGTGAGCACGCGGTAGGTATCTTCGGAGAAATCCTGGTGGCCGGGGGTGTCGAGCAGGTTGATGACGCAGTCGCGGTACTCCATCTGCATCACCGAGCTCGCCACCGAGATGCCGCGCTGCTTCTCGATCTCCATCCAGTCGGAAGTCGCATGGCGCGAAGCCTTGCGCGCCTTGACCGAGCCGGCAATCTGGATCGCGCCGGCGAACAGCAGCAGCTTTTCGGTGAGCGTGGTCTTGCCCGCGTCCGGGTGGGAAATGATGGCGAAAGTGCGCCGACGGGATACTTCGGGGGCGAGGGACACGGGAAAACTCCGGGAGGCTGCATGAGCGCGGGAAGGGGCGCGATTATCCCCTGCCGGACCCGGACGGGCAAGGCTGAAACACGTTCGCGATTGACGGCGGCTTGCGCGCTCTGCGACACTGCGCGATTGCCGCCCGACCCTCGAAAACACCCATGTACCCCCGCCTTTCCGCCTTGCTCGCCAGTTCGCTGCTGTTTCTTGCTTCCTGCGCCACCTCGCCCCCGGTGGCCGAAAAGCTCCAGCGCGGCGACTACGGGTACGCCCAGCGGTACCTGGGTTGGCTGGTCGAGAAGGAGATGGCGCAGAACGACATTACCGGCCTCAGCATCGCGCTGATCGATGACCAGAAGGTGATCTGGCAACAAGGCTTCGGCCACGCGGACCGAGAAAACGATGTCCGCGCAACGCCGGAGACCGTCTACCGGGCCGGCTCGATCGCCAAATTGTTCACGTCCGCTGCGGTCATGCAGCTGGCAGAACAAGGCAGGATAGACATCGACAAGCCGCTGGCGGTCGCGCTGCCGGAGTTCTCGATCAAGAGCCGCTACGCGCATGCCGATCCGGTGACGCCGCGCAACGTGATGGCGCACTACTCGGGGCTGCCGTCCAACTACCTGCTCGATCTGTACGTGCGCAACCCATCGCCGCGCTTCGAGGTCGTCGTCGACGGCCTCCGCGACCAGTACCTGACCTTCCCGCCGAACAAGGTGTTTTCCTACTCCAACGCCGGCATGGCGGTGCTCGGCACCGCAGTGCAGCGCCTGAGCGGCGAGCCGTTCGGCGAGTACATGGCGCGCCATTTCTTCGCGCCCCTGGGCATGACGCAGAGCCGCTTCGCCGCCCGCCCGCTGGCCAAGACATACGAGAAGCATCAGGAAGTGGAGCATTTTTCGCTGCGCGACATGCCCGCGGCGGGCCTGCTCAGCAACGTGGTCGACCTCAGCCAGTTCATGAAGATGCAGTTCGCCCGGGGCACGCTGGGCGGGCAGCGCGTGCTCGCCGCGGCTTCGGTCGACGAGATGCTGAAGGCCCAGAACGCCGGCGCGCCCTTCGCCTTCGATTCGCTGGTCGGCCTCGGCTGGATGATGCACGGCATCCAGGTGCCCGGCGGCGGCCCGGTCGCCAGCCATGGCGGCTCGCTGCCCGACTCCCACAGCATGCTGGCGATCCTGCCCGAGCACAAGCTGGGCGTGGTGGTCCTGACCAACTCGGGGAGTTCGCACGCCGCGGTATCGAAAATCGCCGGCGAGGCCTTGCGCCTGATGCTGGAGGCGAAGACCGGGGTCGGGAGGCCGGCGCCGGCACTGGCCGCCGGTTCGCCGGAACGCGCCCCGACCGCCGAAGAGCTGCGCATGTTCGAGGGCCACTTCGACACCCTGGTCGGCCTCGCCAGGATTTCCACCAGCTCCGGCCATATCGACGCCTCGGCCGCCGGCCACCACTTCCGCATCGTGCCGCACGAGGATGGCCAGTTCAGCCTCAAGTACAAGGTGTTCGGCCTGCTCTCGGTACGGGTGCGCGAGTTCGAGGACATTCGCCTGTCGATCGCCAATATCGACGGACGACAGGTGATCGCGGGCAGGATGGGCGGCGAGACCATGCTGTTCGGCGAGAAGATCGCGCAGGCAGGTTTCCCCGAGAGTTTTCGGCGCTACCTCGGGCAGTACGAACTGATCGACCGCATCGACGGGCCGTCGCCGCAAAGCGTCGTCCTCAAGGATGACAACGGCCTGCTCGTCGGTGAGGCGCGCTTTGCCGAAGTGCCGGACATCCTGCTGCGCATCGGTTTCGTCCCCGTTTCGGAGAACGAAGTGGTCACCGCCGGACTGGGCACGGGACGGGGCGACACCATGCGCGTCTTCATGGACGGCAACGAGGAACGCCTCGCCTATTCGGGAATCAGGCTTCGCAAGAAGGCGAACTGAGGCATGACGCTGACCGACCTGCGCTACATCGTCACTCTGGCGCGCGAACGGCATTTCGGCCGCGCGGCCGAGAAGTGCTTCGTCGCCCAGCCGACGCTCTCGGTGGCGGTGAAGAAGCTCGAAGACGAGCTGGGCGTGATCCTGTTCGAGCGCTCGCCGCAGGAAGTGCGCGTCACGCCGATCGGCGGACAGGTCGTGGCCCAGGCGGAACGGGTGCTCGCGGAAGCGGCGCAGCTTGCCGAAATCGCGGCGGCCGGAAAAAATCCGCTGGCCGGTCCGCTGCGCCTCGGCGTCATCTACACCATCGGCCCGTGGCTGCTGCCGAAGCTGGTGCCGATGCTGCACGAGCGGGCGCCCGAGATGCCGCTGCTGCTGGAGGAGAACTACACGCACCGCCTGCTGGAAAAGCTGAAGGCCGCCGAACTGGACGTGGCGATCGTCGCCCTGCCGGTCGAGGAGCCCGGCCTGGTGGCGCAGCCGGTGTACGACGAGGCGTTCTTCGCGCTGGTGCCGGTAGGTCACGCCTGGGCGAAACTCAAGTCGGTCGATCCGGCGCGCCTGCTGGAGCAGCCCCTGCTGATGCTGGGTCGGGGCAACTGTTTTCGCGACCAGGTGCTCGATCTATGTACCCGGGCCGGCCAGGGTGGCCCGCAGGTGCTCGAAGGCAGCTCGCTGGAGACGATCCGGCACATGGTGGCCTCGGGCGTCGGCATCACGGTCATGCCGGCCAGCGCGGTCGACAACGTGTCGAAGAACGACCCGTTGCTGCGGGTCAAGCCCTTCATAGAGCCGATGCCGACCCGGCGCGTCGCGCTGGTCTGGCGAACCAGTTTCCCGCGCCACCAGGCCATCGACCTGCTGCGCCGCGCCCTGCTCGACTGCAAGCTGCCCGGCACCCGGGCGGTCAAGGCAAGATAGCCGTCGGCTATCGGCCTGTTAGAAAAATCCAATTTCCCTTCTCCTCGACGGGGTACTAGAGTGGGCTGGTCAAGGCGACGAGCCTTGTCGCCCCGTCAATCAAGAGAGGAGTTCGACCATGCAACTCAAGGGATCCAAGACCGAGAAGCATCTCAAGGACGCGTTCGCCGGTGAATCGCAAGCCAACCGTCGTTATCTGTACTTCGCAAACAAGGCCGACGTGGAAGGCTATGCCGACGTTGCGGCGCTGTTCCGCTCGACCGCCGAAGGTGAAACCGGCCATGCCCATGGCCACCTCGAGTACCTCGAAAAGTGCGGTGATCCGGCCACCGGCCTGCCCTTCGGCCCGACCAAGGACAACCTGAAGACCGCCGTCGCCGGCGAGACCCATGAGTACACCGACATGTACCCGGGCATGGCCAAGGACGCGCGCGCCGAAGGCTTCGACGAGATCGCCGACTGGTTCGAAACGCTGGCCAAGGCCGAGCGCTCGCACGCCAACCGCTACCAGAAGGCCCTGGGCGAACTGGGCTGATCGAACCCGGAAGTCAGCCGGCGTATCACCACGGCTGACTTTCGTCGGGAGGAGAACAACATGGCCGCACGCGAAGGCAATCTACAGGCACCGACCCGCCATCCGCTCGATTGGCGCAATCCGGACTTCTATAGCGAAGAGGCGCTCCACAAGGAAATGGAGCGGGTCTTCGACATCTGCCACGGCTGCCGCCGCTGCGTCAGCCTGTGCCAGTCGTTCCCGACCCTGTTCGACCTGGTCGACGGTTCGGAATCGATGGAAGTCGATGGCGTCGCCAAGTCGGATTACGCCAAGGTCGTCGACCACTGCTACCTGTGCGACCTCTGCTACATGACCAAGTGCCCCTACGTGCCGCCGCACCAGTGGAACCTGGATTTCCCGCATCTCATGCTGCGCGCCAAGGCCGTGCACT
>JAEHDA010000037.1 GCA_016880655.1 Rhodocyclaceae bacterium | reverse complement strand
CATCGAGACCGTTTTCGCGCCCGACGGCACGCAGCGCAAGCAGCCGGTCGTGCATGAGCCCTGCGTCGGCTGCGGCGTCTGCGAGATGATCTGCCCGGTCGAACCCGCCGCCATCGAGATCGTTCCGCGCGAGGTATGGAGATCATGAACAACATCATGAAGCGTCGCTTCGTGGACCAGATCCTGGTCATGCTCGGTCGCGAGGCTAAGAAGCCCACAAAGATTTCGCCCAAGGCCACTGAAATCCACCTCTTCAAGAAAGGCAACCGCGACTTCATTGCCGAGAAACTCCATGCCCGCGCCCATGCCGAGCCCAGCCACAAGTGGCGCAACCGGCGCTGGGCGGTGCTGATTGCCAGCAACCTGCTGTTTGTCGTTTCGTTCTATTTCGACATCCAGATTCTCGAAGGGGCGCTGACTGCCTCGCGCTTCGCCGGCTTCCACCTGATCGACCTCAACTCGGCGCTACAGGTGATGCTCGCGCACAAGCACATCATCAACAACCTGCTGATCGGTACCGGCACGGTGCTGGTGCTCTGGTTGCTGCTGGGGGGGCGCACCTTCTGCTCCTGGATCTGCCCCTATCACCTGATTGCCGAATGGGCGGAAAATCTCCACCTTTTCCTGGTGAAGAAGAAGCTGGTCACCGACCAGCCCGTCGACCGTCGACTGCGCACCGTCTCGTGGTTCGTCTTTGCCCTGCTGGCCATCGCCACCGGCTACACGGTCTTCGAAGCGATCTCGCCGACCGGCATCCTCTCCCGCGCCCTGATCTACGGCGCCGGCGTGGCGCTGCTCTGGGTGCTGGCGCTGCTGGTGTTCGAGGTATTCTTCGTCCGCCGGGCCTGGTGCCGCTATGCCTGCCCGATCGGGCTTACCTACGGCGTAGTCGGCATACTGTCGCCGGTACGAATCAAGTACAAACTGGATGGCTGCTTCCACGAAGGCGATTGCCGCAAGGTCTGCCTGGTGCCGCACGTACTCGACACGGTCATCAAGGGGCGCGCGGTCGACACCGAAGTTCCCATCGGACCCGACTGCACCCGCTGCGGCCTGTGCGTGGACACCTGCCCCACCGGTTCCCTGAAGTTCGACGTCAAGGGACTATCGAAACTGCTTTGAATCGCGGTCCCCCTCTTCACCAGTCACTACAATTGAGCCCATGATCCGCTTCGACAAAGTATCCAAGACCTTCAAACGGGCTCGCGTACTCGACGGCATCGACCTGGAGATCGGCTTGTCAGAGCGCGTTGCCCTGATCGGTTCCAACGGTGCCGGGAAAACCACGCTGATTCGCTGCCTGCTCGGCGAGTACACCCACGACGGCAGCGTCACCATCGAAGGTCAGCAGCCGCGCAAGGATCGCAACGGAGTGCTGGCCAAGATCGGTTTCGTACCCCAGCTGCCCCCGCCGCTGAAGATGCCCGTGGGGCAATTGATCGGCTTCGCCGCCGGCCTCTGCGACACGGATCCGCAGCGCATCCTCGACCTGGCCGGCCGGCTTGGCCTCGACACCGCGCCGATCATGGATCGCCAGTTCGTGCGCCTCTCCGGCGGCATGAAGCAAAAGCTTCTGATCGCCATCGCGCTGGGCCGCGAGGCCCGTGTGCTGGTAATGGACGAACCGGCCGCCAACCTTGACCCGGAAGCACGCAAGATCTTCTTCGAGTTGCTTGCCGAGCGCGCCGAGAGCGCCACCATGCTGATCTCCAGCCATCGCCTGAACGAGGTGTCGTCGCTGGTCAATCGGGTCATCGAACTCGATCTTGGCAAGGTGGTGCTCGATGACCGTGTTGCGGACGACATTTCCCTCACCGGTCTGTTGAACTGCCGCATCGTCGTCAAGCGCGCCGAACCTGCGCTGGCGAAGGCGCTGGGAAGCTGGAATTTTGCCGACCGGGGCGGCGGCCTCGAATGGCACGGCACGGTTGCCGGACCCGACCGGCTGCGTTTTCTCGGCATGACCTCGCGCTATGTGGCGCTGATCAGCGACATGTCCATGACCGAGGCCGACCGCTAGATGGATCGCCGTCGCTTTCTCGCTTCCGGCTTTGCGCTGACGCCGCTGGCGGCGGCGCTGTCGACGCTTGGCGCCTGCGGCAAGGATGACCGCTGGCCGGAAGGCATGCAACCGCTCAAGTGGGACCGCGATACCTGCGTCGTCTGCAACATGGTCATTTCCGACCGCCGCTTCGCCGGTGAAATGCGCGGCGGTCCGAAGAACACCGTCTTCAAGTTCGACGACCCGGGCTGCATCGCCTTGTGGCTGAACGACAAGGCCGCCACCTATCCGTGGATGCGCGAGCCGGGCACCAGGCTCTGGGTCGCCGACGTCAGCAGCCGCGGCCAGGACATCAACTGGCTCGACGGGCACAAGGCGCATTTCGTCACCAAGACCTCGCCGATGGGCTTCAATTTTGGCGCCGTTGCCCATGCCCAGGCCGGATCGGTGGACTTCCCGACCATGTGCGAACATGTCGTAACCAAGTTCAAGAAGGGCCGTTCATGAAGCAATTGTGGCTCACCGCCAAGCTGGACATCGTCGAATCCCTGCGCGCGCGCTGGTTCCTGATCTACTCGCTGGTGTTCGGCGGTATCGTCGCCCTGCTGTTCCTGTTCGGCCTCACCGAATCGCGGGTGCTGGGTTTCATCGGCCTGTCGCGCCTGCTGGTCACTTATATCCAGCTGACCATGGCCATCCTGCCCATCTTCGTCCTCATCACGACGGTCCGCTCCGTGGCCGGCGACCGGGAGGCCGGCGTCTACGAATACCTGCTGTCCCTGCCGGTATCGCTGTCGGCCTGGTTCTGGGGCAAGATCACGGGCCGCTACCTCGTGATCTTCCTGCCCGTGTTCGCGGCCATGGTCGGCGCGGTGGTCATCGCCCTCGTCCGCGACATCGAAGTGCCATGGGCCATGTTCGGCTACTACACGGCGCTGCTGGCCGCCATGTGCGCCTGTTTCCTCGGTATCGGCATGTTGATCTCGTCGTTCGCGCGCAGCACCGACATGGCCCAGGGCGCCGCGTTCCTGGTCTGGCTGACGCTGCTGCTGTTCCTGGACCTGATCCTGCTCGGCGTCATGATCCAGGGCAAGGTCAGTCCCGAAACGGCGGTAGCGATCGCCCTGGCCAATCCGCTACAGGTGTTCCGCACCGCAGCGCTATCCCTGTTCGATCCGCAGCTGATCGTGCTGGGCCCCTCGGCCTTCGTCATCCTCGACAACTTCGGCGCCACCGGTTACCAGGCGTTCGCGCTGGCCTACCCTGCCATTCTCGGCCTGCTCTGCGCGAGCATCGGTTATCTCGTGTTCCGCAAGGGAGACCTGCCTTGAGGCGGCGCGCCTGGCTGCTTGCCCTGTCCCTGTGCATTGCGCCATTGGCCGCCCTGGCCGAACCGCCGTCCGCCGCGGCGCTGTTCGCCTCCACCCTGACCGACGTCCGCGACAAGCCCGCGGACATGGCCCAGTACAAGGGCCGCCCGCTGGTGGTCAACTTCTGGGCCCGCTGGTGCGGTCCCTGCCGCAACGAGATTCCGCTGCTGATCAAGCTGCGTGAGGATTACCGGAAGCGGGGCCTGGAGGTGCTCGGCATCGCCATCGAGGACAACGCCGAATCGGTACGGGACTTCGCCAAGGCCTACGAGATGGACTACCCGGTGCTGCTGGCCAGGGATCAGGGCCTGCCGCTGATGCAGTCCCTGGGCAACGTCAGGCAGGGCCTGCCTTTCACCGTGGCCGTCGACAGCCGGGGCAAGGTGGTCCTGGTCAAGCTCGGCGGCATCAGCGGCGCCGAACTGGTCGCCGCCGCCGAAGCCGCCCTCAAGTAGGCATGGCCGACCACGAGCCCGCCATCGACCGGAGTTTCGGCCGCCAGCGGGTCGAGAGCGACGAGCGCCGCCAGCGCATCCGCCGGGTATTCCAGGCCGTCGCGCCCCGCTACGACCTGATGAACGACCTGATGAGCTTCGGCATCCACCGGCTCTGGAAGCGTACCCTGCGGCGGCGCTGCCGCGATGTCGCCGGCATCGTGGTGGACCTGGCCGGCGGCACCGGCGACGTGGCGCGGCTCTTGGCCCGCAACGACCGCCAGGTGATGATCTGCGATCCCAGCCTGCCGATGATGGT
>JAEHDA010000255.1 GCA_016880655.1 Rhodocyclaceae bacterium | reverse complement strand
CGGCGCGGCGAGATCGTCCTGCCGGCGGCGGTCGATGCCGGCCAGAAGCCGGGCCATGTCTTCGTGCCCATGCACTGGGGACGGCGGCGACTCAATTCGGCCGGCGCCAACGAGCTGACCATGGCGGCGCTCGATCCCCATTCCAGGCAGCCGGAATTCAAGCATGCCGCCATTCGCCTCGAACGCGCAGAACTGCCATGGCGCGGCCTGATGTATTGCCGCGCCGCAGATGGCGAACAGGCACTGGCCTGGAGCCTGGCCCTGTCGCCGCTGCTCGCGCGGTTCCCGTACGCATCGTTGTCGCTGGCGGGCCGTGAGGCGACCGTGCTGTGCCTGCATGTGGCGGATGCATTGCCGGCACCGCGCGCGCTCGTCGAATCGATAGCGGCGATTCCCGGCATGGCCGGCGCAACCGCATTGGCCTATGCCGATATGCAACGCGGCATCGTCAAGCGTGCCCTGGTGGCAGACAACCGCCTGATTGCGCTAATGCTGTTCGGCGACATCTCGGCCGGCTCCTGGTTGCGCGAGGTGATACTCAACGGCGCGCCGATCGAACGCCTGCGCAAATGGCTGTTTCTGCCCGCGGGAGCGCCGCCGGCCGACCTCGCGCCGGCACGGGGTCGCGTCGTGTGCAACTGCCGGGACGTGACCGAGCCGGAATTGGCGAGTGCGATCGCCACCGGCTGCGACAGCATGGCGGCACTCCAGCAACGGACCGGTTGCGCCACCGGCTGCGGCGCCTGTGCACCGGAAATCAACCGCATGCTGGCGGCGAGGGCGCGCCCGGCCTGACTCCGCGCCCGGCAGTATGATGGCGCCTTGGGTGAATGGCCACGCAGCCGTGGCCGCTCCGCCATCCGAAAGTACAACGCCGCCCGCATTGCCCAAGGACCGCCATGCTTACCCTCTCCCGTCTGCCCGGCAAGCTGGGCAGCAAGATCAATACGATCCTGCTGGTGTTCTTCCTGGTCGCATTGACCATGATCGTCGTGACGCTCTATGTGGGGCGCCAGCTGGAAGGCGGCGCCGCAGCCATCAACGAGGCAGGCGCGCAGCGCATGCGCGCGTACCGGATCGCCTATCTGCTCGAACGTGCCGCTTCGGCCCGGGAGCGGGCGCCATGGCTCGCCGAAGCGGGAGAGGTGGTTGTGGCTTTCAATACGGAACTGACGCTGCTTGCGGAAGGCGATCCGGAACGACCGTTGTTCCTGCCGCGTACCGAAGAGGTGCGAACTGCCATGACCGGGTTGCGTCGGCACTGGCGGGAACGTTTGCTGCCGCTGATTGGCCGCACGATGGTGGCTGCCGATGACGCGGAGTCGCGGCGTCACCTCGATGACATGGCGGATGCCGTGCGGGATTTCGTGCCCAAGATCAATGCGCTGGTGTTGATGATCGAAAAAACCAACGCCCGTTACACGGATCTGACATGGCTCATCCAGAATGCGCTGGTCGCCTTTGCCCTGATCGGCACCCTGTTTCTGACGCTGCTGTTCCGGCTGGTGGTGATCCGCCCGGTCGAGACGCTGAAGTTCGGCATGGACAGCATGGCCGCGGCCGATTTCGGCGTGCGCGTGCCGGTCGATTCCCGGGACGAGATCGGCGAGCTGGCGGCTGGCTTCAACCGCATGGCCGATCACCTGAGCGACCTCTACAACACGCTCGAACAGCGTGTTTCCGACAAGACGCACGATATCGAGGTCAAGAACCGGGAACTGGCCGGCCTCTACGAAATCGCTGCCTTTCTCGCCAAGCCCGCCGGCGTCAACACCCTGGCGCATGGCGTGCTGGAGAAACTGCGCATGCTGCTGGCCGCCGACAGCGGCGCGGTGCGATTGACGGATGGCAAGGCGCGCACCCTGGAGATCATCGCCTCGACGGGGCTGACGGAGGAGTTCCTCGACGCCGAGGCACACCTGCCGGTCGGCACCTGCCTGTGCGGCCAGGCGGCGCAGGACGGCCGGCCGGCAACCCATTGTCTGTCCCGCGGCGACGGCCTGCTGCCGAACTGCGAGCAGGCGGGCGCTTCGACGGTGGCGGCGATTCCGATCAAGTCGAAGAACCAGGTGTTCGGCATCTTCAATCTGTTCTTTGGCCAGCCGCGCCGACTGAGCGGCGACGAAGTCCAGCTGCTGGAAACGGTCGGCCAGCATCTCGGCGTTGCCATCGAGAACCAGCGCCTGGTCGTCCGCGAGAAGGAAATGGCGGTGTCGGAGGAGCGCAACCTGCTGGCGCAGGAACTGCACGACAGCATCGCCCAGTCGCTGGCTTTCCTCAACATCCAGGCGCAGATGCTCGATGCCTCCCTGCGTGACGGCGCGCTGGCGGCGGCGCGCGAGGAGCTCGACCGCATGCGGGAAGGCATCCAGGAGAGCTACGACAACGTGCGCGAGCTGCTGGTGCATTTCCGCATCCGGGTCGAGCACGCCGATCTCGACGAGGCCGTGGCCAGCGCGCTGGAGAAATTCGAGGGGCAGACCGGCCTCGCTACCTCGCTCGAGCGGATCGGCGAAATGCCGCCCCCCGATGCCGTCAGCGTGATCCAGATACTCCATATCGTCCAGGAAGCGCTCTCCAACGTCCGCAAGCACGCGCAGGCGACGGCGGTGGCGGTCACCATGCGCGGCGGCGACGAATTGACGATCAGCGTCCGCGACAATGGCCGGGGTTTCGATCCCGCCACCGTCGCGGAGAAGGCCGGCAGCCACGTCGGCGTCGGCATCATGCGCGAGCGCGCACGGCGAATCGGAGCCCGCTTCGAGCTCGAATCGGCGGCCGGCCGGGGCACCTGTGTTACCCTCGCCCTGCCGAAAGACATTTGAATCATGCCGATCCGGATCCTCCTCGTCGACGACCACACCCTGTTCCGCAGCGGTATCAAGGCGCTGTTGTCGCGCCAGGCGGATTTCGAGGTGGTCGGCGAGGCCGGCGACGGTCTCGAAGGGGTCAAGCGCGCCGTCTCGCTGAAGCCCGACCTGGCGCTGCTGGATTTGCACATGCCGGGCATTTCCGGCCGCGAGGCCGTGCAGCTGATCGTCGAGGAGGCGCCCCAGACCCGCGTCGTCATGCTGACCGTCTCCGAGAACACCGAGGATCTGGTCGATTGCCTGCGCGCCGGTGCGCTGGGCTACCTGCTCAAGAACATCGACGCCGACTACCTGGTGCAGTCGATCAGGCGTGCGGCCGAGGGCGAGGCGGTGATGTCGCCGCAGATGACGGCGCGCCTGATGCAGAACCTGCGCGATGGCGGCCGGCCGCCGGCGGCGGCCGAGGTTTCGCCGGACAAGTTGACGCCGCGCGAGCGGGAGATCCTCGCCTTCCTCGTCAAGGGCGCCAGCAACAAGGAGATCGCCCGCACCCTCGACGTCGCGGAAAGCACGGTCAAGATCCACATCCAGGGCATCCTGAAGAAGCTCGGCTTCGCCAGCCGCGTACAGGCCGCCGTCTATGCCGTCGAACACGGCCTAGTCCAGAAGAACTAGTTCTTTCGGCCAGGGATGCCAAGCCGACTAGGCCGGTCGGACAGGTCGTACCCCCGTCTTTCGCATTGACGACCTAACACCGCTGGCGGATTTTCTCTTGCGTCGCCAATCCCTAGGATGGCGCAGTGGGCAGTCGCATGTCGTGCTGTCCGGTGTTCCGATGGGGGGGCGGCAACATGACTTCGGCTGCACACAAGCGCAAGGCATGGTCGGTGGTGATCATGAGCACGCTGGCGTTTACGGTGTGCTTCATGGTCTGGATGATGTTCGCGGTGATCGGCATCCCGATCAAGAAGGCGCTCGACCTCAACGAAACCCAGTTCGGCCTGCTGGTGGCCATGCCGGTCCTGACCGGCTCGCTGATCCGCCTGCCGCTCGGTATGCTCACCGACCGATACGGCGGCCGCATCGTCTTCGCCATATTGATGGCCTCGACGGTCGTGCCGATCTGGATGATCTCCTACGGCACCGAGTATTGGCACTACCTGGTAACCGGCCTGTTCGTCGGCGTCGCCGGCGGCTCCTTCACCGTCGGCATTGCCTACTGTGCGCGCTGGTTTCCCAAGAGCCAGCAGGGCACGGCCATGGGCATCTTCGGCGCCGGCAACTCGGGCGCCGCGGTTACCAAGCTGGTCGCGCCGGCGCTGGTGCTGGCCTACGGTTGGCAGTTCGTGCCGCAGGTGTACGCCGCCATCATGCTCGGCACCGTGGTTCTCTTCTGGCTGTTCACCTTCGACGATCCCGCGCACAAGGCCGGCCACAGCGTCACCATCAAGGAGCAGCTCACCGCGCTCAAGGATCCCAAGGTCTGGAAGTACTGCCAGTACTACTCCATCGTCTTCGGCGGTTACGTCGCGCTGTCGCTGTGGATGACCAAGTACTACGTCACCGAATACGGCTTCGACATCAAGGACGCTGCCTTCCTCGCCGCCTGCTTCTCGCTGCCGGGCGGCGTGTTGCGCGCCATCGGCGGCTGGATGTCGGACAAGTGGGGCGCCCACTCGGTCACCTGGTGGGTGTTGTGGATCTCCTGGATCTGCCTGTTCTTTCTTTCCTATCCGCAGACCGAACTGACCGTCAAGACCGTCGCCGGCCCTCAGACTTACACGCTCGGCCTCAACGTCTGGGCGTTCACCGCGCTGATGTTCGTCATGGGCGTCGCCTGGGCCGTCGGCAAGGCCTCGGTGTTCAAGTACATCTCGGACGACTACCCGAAGAACATCGGCGTCATATCCGGCATCGTCGGCCTGGCCGGCGGCATGGGCGGCTTCCTGCTGCCCGTAATGTTCGGCGCCCTGGTCGACCTCACCGGCATCCGCTCCAGCTGCTTCATGCTGATGTACGGCGTCGTCTGGGTCTCGCTGATCTGGATGTACTGGACCGAGGTCCGCAAGATGGACCTGATGGGGCGGCATCGCAGGCATCCCGCCGACATACTCGAATAACGCCACAAGGAGACAATGCACATGAGCGCAACTACGCAGGCCGTCGCCCCGACCTCGGGTCGGGACATCGCCGACTGGCGTCCGGAGGACAACGGCTTCTGGGACTCCACCGGCAAGGCCATCGCCAACCGCAACCTCTGGATCTCCATCCCCAGCTTGTTGTGTGGCTTCGCCGTCTGGATGATGTGGGGCATCATCACCGTGCAGATGCTCAACCTCGGCTTCCCCTTCAAGCCCGAGGAGATGTTCACCATCACCGCCATCGCCGGCCTCTCCGGCGCCACGCTGCGCATCCCGGCCTCGTTCTTCATCCGCATCGCCGGCGGCCGTAACACGGTGTTCCTGACCACCGCGCTGCTGATGGTGCCGGCCGTGCTGACCGGCATCGCGCTACAGGACAAGTCCACGCCGCTGTGGGTGTTCCAGCTCGCCGCGCTGCTGTCGGGCATCGGCGGCGGCAACTTCGCCTGCTCGATGTCGAACATCAACACCTTCTTCCCGAAGCGCCAGCAGGGCACCGCGCTGGGCCTCAACGCCGGCCTCGGCAACTTCGGCGTCACCACCATGCAGATCCTGATCCCGCTGGTGATGACCGTCGGCATCTTCGGCTCCATGGCCGGCGACTCGATGACGCTGGTCAAGGATTCCGGCTGGATCCTCGGCAAGATCGTCGCGGGCACGCCGACCTTCATCCAGAACGCGGGCTTCGTCTGGCTGCTGCTGCTGGTGCCGCTGGCCTTCTTCGGCTTCTTCGGCATGAACAACCTGCTGGTGGTGTCGCCGGGCATCGGCTCCACCGCTGCCGCCTTCATCAAGATCCTGTGGCTCTACGGTCTCGCCTTCTTTACCGCCGGCCTCGGCCTCTATCTCTACCTGCCGGCGCCCACGGGCCTCGGGCTGCTCAACATGTGGGTGGCACTGCCGCTGATCATGGTCGCGACCCTGCTGGTGATGAAGCTTGCCGCCTTCGGCGACATGAAGGCCAATATCGGCAAGCAGTTCGAGATCTTCAAGAACAAGCACACCTGGTCGATGACGGCGCTCTACCTCGTCACCTTCGGCTCGTTCATCGGCTTCGCCGCCGCGGTGCCGCTCGCGATCACCGTCATCTTCGGCAACACGCACGTCCTCGATGCGGCGACCAACGCCTGGGTGCATGCCAAGAACCCGAATGCGCCGTCGGCGCTGACCTACGCCTGGATCGGCCCCTTCGTCGGCGCCCTGGTGCGCCCGATCGGCGGCTGGATCTCCGACAAGGTCGGCGGCTCGATCGTCACCCAGATCATCTCGGCGGTGATGGTGGCAGCCTCGGGCTATGCCGGCTACCTGATGATGCAGGCCTACCATTCGGGCACGCCGGAGACCTACTTCTTCCAGTTCATGGTCACCTTCGTCGTGCTGTTCGCGGCTTCCGGCATCGGCAACGGCTCGACCTTCCGCACCGTCGGCGTGATCTTCGATCGCACCCAGGCCGGCCCGGTGCTGGGCTGGACCTCGGCGGTTGCCGCCTACGGGTCCTTCATTGCGCCGGTGGTGATCGGCGGCCAGCTCAAGGCCGGCACGCCCGAGTACGCCATGTACGGTTTCGCGGCGTTCTACGCCGTCTGCCTGATTCTCAACTGGTGGTTCTACCTGCGCGCGGGTTCCGAGATCAAGAACCCGTAACCGTTATCACCGACAGAATTCATTAGGAGTCACACATGAGTCATTTTCTCGACCGTCTGAAGTTCTTCGACCGCATCAAGGATACGTTCTCCGGCGATCACGGCATCGTCACCAACGAGGACCGCAACTGGGAGGATGCCTACCGGAACCGCTGGCGCCACGACAAGGTGGTGCGGTCCACCCACGGCGTCAACTGCACGGGCGGTTGCTCGTGGAAGATTTTCGTCAAGAACGGCCTGGTGGCCTTCGAGATGCAGCAGACCGACTACCCGCGCACCCGCGAAGACCTGCCCAATCACGAGCCGCGCGGCTGCCAGCGTGGCGCGTCGTTTTCCTGGTATCTGTACAGCCCGCATCGCATCAAGCATCCGCTGATTCGCGGCCGGCTGCTCGACCTCTATCGCGCCGAGCGCAAGGCCGGCAAGGATCCGGTCGAGGCCTGGGAAGCGATTCAGAATGACCCGGCCAAGCGCCTGAAATACACGGCCGTGCGCGGCCTCGGCGGCTTCGTTCGTACCAACTGGGACGAAGTCACCGAGATCATCGCCGCCGCCAACATCCACACCATCCGCAAGCACGGTCCCGACCGGATCTACGGCTTCTCGCCGATCCCGGCCATGTCGATGATCTCCTACGCCGCCGGCTCGCGTTACCTGTCGCTGATCGGCGGCGCCTGCGGTTCGTTCTACGACTGGTATTGCGACCTGCCGGCCGCCAGCCCGCAGACCTGGGGCGAGCAGACCGACGTGCCGGAAGCGGCCGACTGGTACAACTCGACCTACCTGATCATCTGCGGCGCCAACCTGCCGATGACCCGCACGCCGGATGCCCACTTCGCCACCGAGGTGCGCTACAAGGGCGCCAAGGTCGTCTCGATGGCCCCGGACTATGCCGAGTACGTCAAGTTCGCGGACCTGTGGATGCCGGTCAAGCAGGGCACCGACTCTGCGGCCTTCCTGGCCATGGGCCACGTGGCGCTAAAGGAATTCCACATCGCCCGACAGGATCCTTACTTCACGGAGTACGCGCGTACCTACACCGATTTGCCGATGCAGGTGATGCTGCGTCCCCACGGCGACGGCTACGCGAGCGACCGCCTGCTGCGTGCCTCCGACTTCGACGGCGCGCTCGGCGAGAGCAACAATCCCGACTGGAAGACCATCGTCTACGACGAAATCAGCAAGGCCTTCGTTGCGCCGAACGGCAGCGTCGGCTTCCGCTGGGGCGAAGACGGCAAGTGGAACACCCTGCCGAAGAACGCCGCCAACCAGGCCGAGATCCGGGCACAGCTGTCCTGCATCGACGACAAGAACGCCGTCGCCTCGGTCGGTTTCCCGCACTTCAACCAGGGCGAACCGGGCCTGCTCTATCGCAACGTGCCGGTGCGCAAGGTGAAACTCGCCAACGGCCAGGAAGCGCTGGTCGCCACGGTGTTCGACCTCCAGGTTGCGCAGTACGGCATCGACCGCGGCTTGGGCGGCGGCAACGTCGCCACGTCCTACGACGACGCGAACGTCGCCTACACGCCCGCGTGGGCGGAGAAGGTCACCGGCGTCAAGCGCGCCGACCTGATCCGCACCGGCCGCGAGTTCGCCGAGAACGCCTCGAAGACCAAGGGCAAGTCGATGGTCATCATGGGCGCGGCGATCAACCACTGGTACCACAACGACATGTCGTACCGCTCGATCATGAACCTGCTGCACATGTGCGGCTGCGTGGGTCAGAGCGGCGGCGGCTGGGCGCACTACGTCGGCCAGGAAAAGCTGCGGCCGCAGGCCGGCTGGGCGCCGATCGCCTTCGCCACCGACTGGCACCGGCCGCCGCGTCACATGAACTCGACGACCTTCTGGTACTTCCATACCGACCAGTGGCGCTACGAAAAGGTCTCGGCGGACGGTCTGCTGGCCGACAACGCCAAGGCGCGCTACAAGGGCTACCAGCTTGCCGATTACAACGTCGTCTCGCAGCGGCTCGGCTGGCTGCCCTCGGCGCCGCACTTCAACAAGAACCCGCACGACATCGTTGCCGAAGCCGAGAAGGCGGGTGCCACGGACGAAGCCGGCGTGGCCAAGCACATGGTCGAGCAACTGAAGTCCGGCAAGCTCGCCTTCGCCTACGAAGACATCGACGCGCCCGAGAACTTCGTGCGCAACCTCTTCGTCTGGCGCTCCAACCTGCTTGGTTGCTCGGCCAAGGGCCACGAATACTTCCTGAAGCACCTGATTGGCGCGCAGAACGGCGTGCTCCAGGAAGGCATCGACGGCAAGGAGTGCAAGGAGATCAAGTGGCACGAGAACGGCCCGACGGCCAAGCTCGATCTGATGGTGGACATCAACTTCCGCCTCAACTCGACCGGCGCCTACTCGGACATCATCCTGCCGACCGCCACCTGGTACGAGAAGCATGACCTCAACACCACGGACATGCATCCCTTCGTGCATCCGCTCGCCGAGGCCGTGAGCCCCGGTTGGGAATCGAAGTCCGACTGGCAGATCTTCCAGAACATCGCCAAGGCGTTTTCCACACTCGCCGAGAAGCACCTCGGCACCAAGAAGGACGTCGTCGCGCTGCCGATGCAGCACGATTCGCCCTTCGAGCTGGCGCAGGCCATGGGCGTCAAGGACTGGAAGCGCGGCGACTGCGAGCCGGTGCCCGGCAAGACGCTGCCGCTGCTGAAGGTCGTCACCCGCGACTACCCGAACACCTGGAAGAAGTTCATCGCCATCGGTCCGTTGATGACCAAGCTCGGCAACAACATCAAGGGCATCGACTGGAATACCGAGATGGAGTACGAGGAGCTCAAGATCGCCAACGGCACGGTGCGCGAGGAAGGCATTTCCAAGGGCATGCCGAGCATTGCCGCCGACATCGCCGCCTGCGATGCCGTGCTGCGCATGGCGCCGGAAACCAACGGTGAAGTGGCGCACAAGTCGTGGTCGGCGCTCTCCAAGAAGACCGGGGTCGATCACCACCATCTCTACGCCGGCCGTCACGAGGACAAGATCACCTTCCGCGACATCCAGGCCCAGCCGCGCAAGATCATCACGGCGCCGACCTGGTCGGGCATCGAGTCGGAGAAGGTTTCGTACAACGCCGGCTACACCAACATCCATGAATACATTCCGTTCAGGACGCTCACCGGCCGCGCGCAGTTCTACCAGGACCATGAATGGATGCTGGACTTCGGCGAAGGTTTTTGCGCCTACCGTCCGGGCCTGGACATGAAGTCCCAGAACACCGTCCCGGCGGCGGTCAAGGCCAAGCCGCACCTGGTGCTCAACTGGATCACGCCGCACTCGAAGTGGGGCATCCACTCCAGCTACCAGGACAACCTGCGCATGCTCAACCTGTTCCGCGGCGGCCCTTACTTCTGGATCGCCGAGGACGACGCCAAGAGCATCGGCCTTGAGGACAACGACTGGGTCGAGGCGGTCAACGGCAACGGCGCCACGGTGGCCCGCGTCGTCGTCTCGCAGCGCGTCCCGCGCGGCATGGCGCTGATGTACCACGCCCAGGAGAAGACCGTGAACGTGCCCGGCTCGCCTTCCACTGGCAAGCGCGGCGGCATCCTCAACTCGGTGACGCGCGTGGTGGTCAAGCCGACCAACATGATCGGCGGCTATGCCCAGCTGGCATACGGCTTCAACTACTACGGGACGGTCGGTACGCAGCGCGACGAATTCGTCGTAGTGCACAAGATCGCCGACAGCGACGTCGATTGGCTGGAGCGACCGCTGACACCGGAACGCGAAGCGCAGTTGAACCCGGCCGGCATCGGCCCGCGCTAACCCGGAACAAAGAGGAGATCCACATGAAAGTTCGTGCCCAATTCGCCCTTGTCTTCAACCTCGACAAGTGCATCGGCTGCCACACCTGTTCCGTGACCTGCAAGAACGTATGGACCAACCGCAAGGGTGTCGAGTACGCCTGGTTCAACAACGTCGAATCCAAGCCCGGCATCGGCTATCCCAAGCAGTGGGAGAACCAGGAAGTCTGGCGCGGCGGCTGGGAGCTGGTGGACGGCAAGTTGCAGCTCAAGTCGGGTAGCAAGGTGTCGCGGCTGCTCAACATCTTCGCCAATCCGGACATGCCGGAAATCGACGACTACTACGAGCCATTCACATTCGACTACGCGCGCCTGCAGAATGCGCCGCTGTCGGAAGCGGCGCCGACCGCCCGGCCGGTTTCGCAAATCACCGGCCAGAAGATGGAGAAGATCCATTGGGGCCCCAACTGGGAAGACGACCTGGCCGGCGAGTACGACAAGCGCGCCAAGGACGTCAACATGAAGGGCCTGGAAAAGCAGATCTATTCGCAGTTCGAGAACACCTTCCATCTCTACCTGCCACGCATCTGCAACCATTGCCTGAATCCGGCCTGCGTCGCCGCCTGCCCGTCCGGCTCGATCTACAAGCGCGAGGAAGACGGCATCGTCCTGGTGGACCAGGACAAGTGCCGCGGCTGGCGTCAGTGCATCTCGTCCTGCCCCTACAAGAAGGTGTTCTACAACTGGGAATCGGGCAAGGCCGAGAAGTGCATCGGTTGCTATCCGCGCGTCGAGTCCGGCATGCCGACCGTGTGCTCCGAGTCCTGCGTCGGCCGCATCCGCTACAACGGGATCATGCTCTACGACGCCGACAAGATCGAAATGCTCGCGTCCACCAAGAACGAGCAGGATCTCTACGACGCCCACATGCAGATCTTCCTCGACCCGAGCGATCCGGAAGTGATTGCCGCCGCCCGCCGTGACGGCGTGCCCGAGGACTGGATCGAGGCGGCGCGCAAGTCGCCGATCTGGAAGATGGCCATGGAGTGGAAGATCGCCTTCCCGATGCACCCGGAATTCCGTACCCTGCCGATGGTCTGGTATGTGCCGCCGCTGTCGCCGGTCCAGTCGGCGATCGATCAGGGCACCCTGCCGACCGAACCGGATGGCGCCATTCCGAAGGGCGACACGCTGCGCATGCCGCTCAAGTATCTGGCCAGCCTGTTCACCGCCGGCAAGGAGCAGCCGGTGCGCACTGCCATCAACAAGATGCTGGCAATGCGCTCCTACCAGCGCTCGGTGCACGTCGAGGGCAAGGCCGACACCCGCGCCCTTGACGCCGTCGGCCT
>JAEHDA010000254.1 GCA_016880655.1 Rhodocyclaceae bacterium | reverse complement strand
GGAACAAGGTGGGAGCTGGCTCTATCGCCTGATGAATCCGCCCAACTGTTCGATGCTGCGCATGCTGACGGTTGGTTCGATCCTTGGCATCATGATTTGGGGCGGTCTCAACATGGGCATGGAGTACACCAACCGTGCCGACTTCTGCATTTCGTGCCACGAGATGACCATCCCCTTCGACGAGCTGAAGAAGACGGTCCACTACAAGAACCGCAGCGGCACCACGGTGCAGTGCGCGGACTGCCACGTCGCCAGCAGCAAGACGCCGACCGACTACATGTTCAAGTCCTTCCAGAAGCTGATGGCCGCTCGTGACGTCATCGGAAAGATCACCGGCGTCGTTGATACACCTGAGAAGTTCGATGCGCACCGCCTGACGATGGCGAAGCGGGTGTGGGAACGAATGAAGGACCGGGACTCCAAGGAGTGTCGCAACTGTCACGACTTCAAGACCATGGATCCGGAAAAGCAGAAGGATCGCTCCGTTGTGAAGCACGAAGGTGCCATCGAGGACGGCAAGACCTGCATCGACTGCCACAAGGGCATCGCCCACAAGGCGGTTCATCAGCAGCTCGAACAGCCGGCCGGCGCCGCCAAGACGGATGGCTGATAGGTTTTTGCCCGTTTGGCTGACAACTCAAGTTTCGCTATTTCCAATTACTTCAGGAGTTTGATTGCGATGAAAAAGATTGCATTGGCTGTGATGGGCGCATTTGTCGCCGGCAGCACTTGGGCCGGTGCGCCCGATTGGAGCAAGGTCACGGAACGCAAGGTCAAGCTGTTCTATCCAGGCCAGTCGTCGCTCGAATGGGTCATGACCAAAGCCGACCACTCCGCCGTGCCCGACATCGTCGACAAGAAGCGCCCTTGCGCCAAGTGCCATGAGGGAGATGCCAACGAGATCGGCGACAAGATCGTCGCTGGCAAGCCGGTCGGTAGCTCCAAGTCCGTCCTTGAACCGAAGCCGCCCGCCGGCAAGGTGGGCTGGATTCCGGTCACCTTCAAGGCCGCACACGACGGCGAGAAGATCTACTTCCGCTTCGAGTGGGTGCCGCCAAAGAACGGCGACGTGAAGATGGACAAGAAGAACGAAGTCAAGCTGACCATGCTCTTCGATGGCGGCGGCACCGTTCCCGGCGCCGAATTGAATGGCTGCTGGAATACCTGCCACACCGACCTGCGCACCATGAAGGATGCCAAGGACGACAAGGCGACCAAGTACATCAAGGACGGTGACCTTGCCTCCGGCAAGTTCTATGACCTGATCCAGTTCCGCAGCGGCAAGGGCGAGAAGCCGGTGGATGGCTATGTCACCGACAAGCGCCACATGGAAGGCGGCAAGGGTTTGATCAAGGCCGAGGGCGTCAAGGAAGGCAACAAGTGGGTGGTGACCTTCGAGCGCAGCCTCGCCGGTGGCGGCAAGGGCGACCACGCCCTCGCCGCCGACAAGATCTACAACTTCGGCTTCGCCATCCACGAGGACTTCACCGAGGCGCGTTACCACTATGTTTCGCTGGGTTACCAGTTCGGTCTCGACAAGGCTGTCGAGGGCGTCAAGAATTATTACAACATCACCAAGCAGTAAGCAGCACTCAGCAGTTCATTGCCATCTACCGGAGGAGACAACGATGAAGCAACCTTGGAGTGGGGCCCTGGTCGCAGGTGCCTTGGCATTTTCAGCGACCGCCATGGCAGCGCCGCCGACCGCCGCGATGCTGTCCAACGCCTGCGCTGGCTGCCACGGCACTCATGGTGGCAGCTATGGCCCCAGCATGCCCAGTTTGGCCAGCCAGTCGAAGACAGCGATCGTCGAGGCCATGAAGAAGTTCAAGACCGGCGAGCGTCCATCCAGCATCATGGGTCGCCTGGCCAAGGGTTACACCGACGCCGACTTCGAGGCCATGGGCGAGTTCTTCTCGAAGCAGAAGTTCCACGCCACCAGCCAGATAACGGATGTGGCCAAGGTGAAGAAGGGTGCCGATCTCCAGGAAGCCAACTGCTCACGCTGCCACCTGGACGAAGGCAAGGATGGCAAGGATGACACACCTGTAATGGCCAGCCAGTGGCTGCCCTACCTACAGATGCAGATGGACCTGTACCAGTCCGGCAAGCGCAAGATGCCCGAGAAGATGGCCGAGAAGGTCAAGCCGCTGTCCAAGGAAGACCTGGACGCCCTGATCCACTTCTATGCCGCCCAGAAATAAGAGAGGAGACAAAATGACTCTGGATCGCAGAAGTTTCATCAAGATTCTCGGCAGCGCCTCTGGCGTCGCACTGGCAGGCTGTGCCGGCGCGCCGGCAGTCGTGTCCGGCAGCGCCAACGAGATGTTGGCAAAGACCGGCCGCCGCGTCGTCGTTGTCGGCGGCGGCTACGGCGGCACCATCGCGGCCAAGTACATCCGCATGATGGACAAGTCCATCGAAGTGGTGCTCGTGGAACGCAATGACCATTTCGTTTCCTGCCCATTCAGCAACCTCTACATCGGCGGCATCATCAAGGACCTGACGCCGCTGACCATCAAGTACGACAAGCTGGTGTCCAACCACGGCGTCAAGTTCGTTCAGGCCGAGGTCACCGCCATCGACCCGGCGACCCATACCGTGGTCACCTCCAAGGGCACCCTCACGTACGACCGCCTGGTGGTTTCGCCCGGCGTCGACTTCCGCCTGGAAGAGATGAAGGGCTACGACGACAACGCCATGCAGGTCATGCCCCATGCCTGGAAGGCCGGTCCCCAGACCGTCCTGCTGCGCAAGCAGCTCGAGGCCATGAAGGACGGCGGCACAGTGGTCATGTCCGCCCCGCTGGCGCCCTACCGCTGCCCGCCCGGACCCTACGAGCGTGCCAGCATGATTTCCCACTATCTCAAGCAGCACAAGCCGAAGTCCAAGCTGATCCTGCTCGATGCCAACCCGGACGTGACTTCCAAGGGTCCCCTGTTCAAGAAGGGCTGGAAGGAAAACTACGCCGGCATCTTCGAGTACCGAGGCGCCAAGAAGGTCACCGAGGTGGATGTCAAGGGCATGGCCGTGCTGGTCGAGGGGCTCGAGGACGTCAAGGGCAGCGTCATCAACGTCATCCCGCCCCAGCGGGCGGGCCGCGTGGCTGTCGCCGCCGGTCTGGTCGGCGACGACAAGAACTGGTGTCCGGTGAACGCCACCACTTTCGAGTCCACCAAGCAGAAGGACATCCATGTCATCGGCGACGCCTGTATCGCCGGCGCCATGCCGAAGTCCGGCTACTCGGCAAACTCGGAAGCCAAGGTGTGCGCCGCCAACGTGGTCGCCCTGATGAACGGCAAGGAGACGGTGGATCTGTCAGGCATCAACGTCTGCTACAGCTACATCACTGACGACCAGGCGATCAGCGTTGCCGGCGTCTATACGGTGAAGGATGGCAAGATCGTCGGCGTGCCCAACTCGGGTGGCGTGTCTCCCGCGGATTACTCCATGGCCAAGACCGAGGCGATCTACGCCCACAGCTGGCTCAAGAATATCCTCGCCGAGATGTCGACCTGATCCATCGGTCGCTGCAACAAAACGACAAACCCCGCTTCGGCGGGGTTTGTTTTTTGGGTCAGCCGTGGCCGGTACTGCCGAAGCCACCCTCACCGCGGTGGCTGACCTCGAAATCATCGACAACGTTGAATGCCATCTGCACCACAGGCACGACCACCAGCTGCGCCAGCCGGTCGAGCGGATTGAGCGTGAAGGATTCCTTGCCGCGGTTCCAGGTCGAGACGAATATCTCGCCCTGGTAGTCGGAATCGATCAAGCCGACCAGGTTGCCGAGCACGATGCCGTGCTTGTGCCCCAAACCGGAACGCGGCAGGATCATCGCCGCCAGCCCCGGATCGGCCAGGTGGATGGCCATCCCGGTCGGGACCAGATGCGTTTCGCCGGGATGAATCTTCAGTGGTCCTTCGATGCAGGCACGCAGGTCGAGGCCGGCTGAGCCGGGCGTCGCGTAGTGGGGTGCGTACTGGCCAGATGAGTCCTTCAATCGCTGATCGAGAATCTTGACGTCTATCCGATGCACTTCATCAACCTCGCAATGTGGGAAACGATGCCGCGCGCGATGCCCAGTTTGTCGCCGGCCGGCAATGGATGCGCGCCCGCATCGTCGAACAACGTGACTCGATTGGTGTCGCCGCCCAGGCCATCCTGCACCAGGTTGCCAACCACCAGCGGCAGCTTCTTGGCCTTGCGCTTGCCTTCCGCGTACTCGGCGAGATTTCGGCTCTCGGCCGCGAACCCGACGCAAAACGGCGCGTCCGGCCGCGCCGCGACCTCGGCCAGGATGTCCGGGTTGGCGACAAGCTCGATACTCAGCGTCTGTGCGCCTTTCTTGATCTTGTGTTCGGTCGCCACGGCCGGCCGATAGTCCGCCACGGCAGCGACGGCAATGAAGACATCCTGCCCCGGCAGCGCGGCCATCACGGCATCGCGCATTTCCAGCGCGCTGATCACGTCGATGCGCTTGGCGTACGAACCGGCGTACCACCGCGACTGACTTTCGGAGACCGAACCAGCTACCAGTGTCACCTCGGCGCCCGCTTCGGCACAGGCCCGTGCCAGCGCGAAGCCCATCTTGCCGGAACTGGTGTTGGTCAGGCCGCGTACCGGATCGAGTGCTTCGAAGGTCGGACCCGCGGTGAGCAACACCTTCTTGCCCGCCAGCGGCTTCGGCTGTAGGAAGGCGGCCAGCGCATCGACCAGTTCCTGCGCCTCCAGCATGCGGCCCTCGCCGACCTCGCCGCAGGCCTGCTCGCCCGCAGCAGGCCCCAGGATTGCTATGCCGTCGGCTGTCAGTTGCGCAACATTGCGCTGCGTGGCCGGCTGCTCCCACATCTGGCGGTTCATGGCTGGCGCCACCAAGAGCGGACAATCGCGTGCCTGACAAAGCGTGGTCAGCAGATCGTTGGCCATGCCGTGCGTGAGCCGCGCCAGAAAGTCGGCGGTGGCCGGCGCAACGAGCACGGCGTCCGCGCCACGCGTCAGATCGATATGCGCCATGCCGCGCTGGTCGGCATCCCACAGGCTAGTCCAGACATTGCGGCCCGCGAGCGCCTGGAAGGTCACCGCGCTGACAAAGTGAGTGGCCGCCTCGGTCATGACGACATCGACAGCAGCGCCAGCCTTGACCAGCAGGCGAGTCAACTCCGCCGCCTTGTAGGCCGCGATGCCGCCCGTGATGCCGAGGACGATGCGCTTGCCGGCGAAATGGCTCATGACAGGTAGAATCCCTTGAAAATATTCGGAAATTCTACCTTCTTATGGCGATCACCGACTGGCCTGAAAGCGAACGGCCCCGTGAGCGGCTTCTGGCGCTCGGTGCTCAGGCGCTCTCCGACGCGGAGCTGCTGGCGATCTTCCTGCGCGTCGGCATCAAGGGCAAGAGCGCAGTCGACCTCGCCCGCGACCTGCTCACCCACGTCGATGGCAGCCTGGCGCGACTCGCCGAAACGCCGCCCAAGGATCTGGCCAAGCTGCCCGGACTCGGTCCGGCCAAGGCGACGCAACTCGCCGCCACACTGGAACTGACCCGCCGCGCCCTTGCGGAGGACATGAAGGCGCGCGACCTGCTCTCCTCGCCCGGCGCGGCGCGCGACTGGCTGAAGCTCAAGCTCGGCGGTCTGGACCACGAAGTGTTCGGCGCGCTGTGGCTCGATGCCCAGAACCGCCTGATCGCATGGGACGAACTCTTCCGTGGCACCCTGACGCAAACCAGCGTCTATCCGCGCGAGGTTGTAAAACAGGCGCTCACCCGCAACGCTGCCGCCGTCCTTCTGGCCCACAACCACCCCTCCGGCCTGGCGGAACCGTCCGCAGCGGACGAAGTTCTCACCCGCAATCTGAAGGAAGCGCTGGCGCTGGTCGATGTCCGCGTCCTCGACCATTTCATCGTCGCCGGGCGGGCCGCGCCCCTGTCGTTCGCCGAACGCGGCTTGATCTGAAAAAGGCTTGAAAGGTCGGCCTTATTCCGGGTATACTGCGCGGCTTTACTGAATTCGACTGACTGGAGCAAGACCATGTCTCGCGTCTGCCAAGTGACGGGCAAGGCCCCGATGGTTGGGAACAACGTTTCCCACGCCAACAACAAGACCAAGCGCCGTTATCTGCCCAACCTGCAAAACCGCCGCTTCTGGGTGGAAAGCGAAAACCGCTGGGTGCGCCTGCGCGTATCCAATGCGGGGCTCCGCACCATCGACAAGAAGGGCATCGACGTCGTCCTCGCCGAACTGCGCGCGAGCGGCGAAATTTAATCCAACCGTCCAAGGAGAGCGAACATGGCCAAAGGCGGTCGCGAAAAGATCAAGCTGGAATCCACGGCCGGTACCGGCCATTTCTACACCACCAACAAGAACAAGCGCACCACGCCCGAAAAGCTGGAGTTCATGAAGTACGACCCCAAGGCGCGCAAGCACGTCCTGTACAAGGAAGTGAAGCTGAAATAATCAGTTCGGCTTCGCCCAACAAGAAACCCGCTGCGGCGGGTTTTTTATTGCCTGTCGATGATGCGAATTTCCCGCTGCGGGAACGGAATCGAGATCCCGGCGGTTTCGAAGCCACGCCAGATGGCCAAGTTGATGTCCGAGCGCAACTGCTGGCTGCCTTCCTCGGGGTCGTCGACCCAGAATGCCACTTCCAGGCTGATGCCGGAGTCCGCAAAGGCAATGACGAAGGCCTTGACGGAGGGATCGGCGAGCACTCGCGCCTGCACCGTGGCCGCCTCGATCATGATCGCCATGGCCCGGTCGAGGTCGGTGCTGTAGGCCACTTGAACAGGCAGCGAAATCCGGACGCGGGTGTCGGTGAACGATTCGTTCTCCACCACCGAACCCACCAGCACCTCGTTCGGCACGATCGCCTCGACACCGGTCATGCCCTTCAGCACCGTATAGCGCGTGGTAATGCGCGTCACCTGGCCGCGCTCCTGGCCGACCGCGATCAGGTCGCCGATGCGGATGGAGCGGTCGAGCAGGATGATGAAGCCCGAGATGTAATTGGCGGCGATCTTCTGCAATCCGAAGCCGAGGCCGACGCCGAGCGCGCCGCCAAACACCGACAGCGTGGTGAGGTCGATGCCAACCATGGGCAGGCCGACCAGCACCGCCAGCACGATCAGCACCGCGCGGACCAGGCGCGCGAAGACGGTACGCAGATTCGAGTCGAGCCCCGGCGCCGCCATCAGCCGCGCCTCGATGGCGCCACCCGCCCACAGCGCCAGCAGCAAGGTTGCCAGGACGGTGGCAATGCCTTGCAGGATCATCCAGACGTTGAGCCGCTGCTTGCCGACCGTGAAGCCGATGCTCTCCAGCAGGTCGATCAGTTCCGGGAGCAGGCCGGTAATGTGCAGGGCCACCACGGCCCAGGCGAAGGCCGCGAAAGTGCGCTCGAAACTCGCCAGCCAGGGGCCGCTGAAGCTCAGCCGCAGCACGAAGAACACGCTGCGGATCACCGCCAGCGACGACAGCAGCGGCACCGCCAGCGACAGCAGGTTCACGTGATGCCATTGCGCGAGCAGCGGACGCGCCACCAGCACCAGCAGCAATGCCGAGAGCGGGAAAGCGACGCGCTTGAATCCGCGCTGGCCGAGCTGCGCAGCCTTGGTGGCAGTCGGGTCCGCATGCGCCTGACGGCTGCGCACGACGTAGCTGAACAACCACGCGATGCCGAGGCAGCAGGCGAGCACGCCGATCTGCCAGATCACGTCGGGCTGTTGCAGGTCGGACCAAAGGTCGGCCAGCAGCCGGCCGAATTGGCTGTTCGCGTTCATCGCCGGATCACCTCCGCATAGGGCAGTGCCTCGGCCTGGTGACGGCGCCAGTTGTCGAGATAGGCGCGCGCCAGCGGCGCGTTGCCGCGCAGGATCACCAGATTCTCCGAATTGCGCGCCTGGGCCGAGAAGGTGAAGTTGTAGCTGCCGGTAACCACCACGGGATCCTTGTCCTCCGC
>JAEHDA010000036.1 GCA_016880655.1 Rhodocyclaceae bacterium | reverse complement strand
GGCGCCGATGTGGTGGTGGTTTCCTACGGCATCACTTCGCGCATCGCCGTCAAGGCGATCCAGGATGCGCGCAAGGAAGGCATCAAGGTCGGGTCGCTACGCATGATCACCATCTGGCCATTCTGCGAGAAGCGCATCCGGGAACTCGCCGGCAAGGTCAAGGCCTTCGTGGTGCCGGAAATCAATTACGGCCAGATGGTCCTGGAAGTGGAGCGCTGCGCGGGCGGACGCAGCAAGGTAATCAGCGTCAATCACTGCGGTGGCGCGGTGCATGATCCCGAGGTGATTCTGGATGCAATCAGAAAGGGAAACCAATGAGCACTGAAATCGAAAAATTCAAGGCCGGCAGCCCCATGGCCGACGTGCTGCGCATGGATCGCATGCCGCACATCTGGTGCCCCGGCTGCGGCATCGGCTCCGAAGTGAACTCCTTTGCCGAGGCCGTCAAGCGCAGCGGCGTGGATCCCAAGAAGATCGTCGTGGTGTCGGGCATCGGCTGCACCGGGCGTGTGGCGGGTTACGTCAACTTCGACTCCATTCATACCACCCATGGACGCGCCATTCCTGTCGCCACCGGCGTCAAGCTGGCGAACCCGGAGTTGACGGTGGTGGTATTCAGCGGCGAGGGCGACCTCGCGGGAATCGGCGGCAACCACCTGATCCATGCCGCGCGCCGCAACATGGACCTGATCGTCATCTGCAACAACAACTTCACCTACGGCATGACCGGCGGGCAGGTCACGCCGACCACGCCGGGCACGGCCATGGCCTCGACCACCCCCTATGGCAACTACGAATACCCGTTCAGCCTGCCGCTGCTGATGGATGCCTGCGGTGCGACCTACATCGCGCGCTGGACCTCGATGCATTCGCGCAATGTCACCCAGTCCATCGAAGAGGCGCTGGCGCGCAAGGGCTTTTCCTTCATCGAGATCATCTCGCCCTGCCCGACGCTGTACCTGCGCCGCAACCGCCTGGGAGATGGCGTGGACCAGCTGCAGAACTACCAGGACAACTCCATCCTCAAGCATGGCGCGGACACGCGCGAAACGGTCATTGATTATCAGGGCAAGATCGTCGTCGGCAAGTTCGTCGAGAGGAACAAGCCGACTTACCTGGAAGCCTCCGACAAATGCGCCATCAAGCTGATCGGGGACGACTACCAGCTCTACGGCAAGACCATCCCCGAGCGGGAAGCCGAGGAAAAGGCCGAGAAGGAAAGGGTGGCTGCGCGCCGCGCCGCCACGCTGGCCGAGGAAGCTGCGCAGGAAGCGGCGGCGGCCGCGAAACCCAAAGGAGCAGTTGCGCCCAAGGCTGCTGCGAAGGCTCCCGCGAAAAAGGCGGCTGCGCCCAGGAAGGCTGCTGCACCTGCGAAGAAAGCTGCGGCTCCGGCCAAGAAGACGGCCACCAAGCCTGCAAAAAAGGCTGCTGCGAAGGCACCCGTGAAGAAAGCCGCCGCCAAGGCGCCTGCCAAGGCAGTGAAGAAGCCCACTGCCAAGACAGCCGCCAAAACCAAGGCCGCAGCCAAGAAGACACGCAAGTAAGCAGGAATCGAACACATGAGCACACAAGAAATCAGGTTTTCTGGATTCGGCGGCCAAGGGATCATCCGCTGCGCCCTGATCACCGGCAAGGCGCTGGCTCTCTATGACGACAAGTTCGCCACCATGACCCAGGCTTTCGGGCCGGAGGCGCGCGGCAGCGCCTGCTCGGCCCAGCTCGTGGTCTCGGACAGCCGCGTCCTGTACCCCTATCTGACGAAGCCCGGTGTCCTCATGGCGCTGTCGCAGGAAGCCTACGACAAATATTGGGGCGAGCTGCCCAAGGGCGGCATCCTGATCGTCGAGGAGCAACTGGTCAAGGTGCGGCAGGAGCATCCGGATCTCAGGCTGTACCGTGTGCCCGCGACGCGATTTGCCGAGGAGCTGGGCAACCGGCTGTTCACCAATCTCGTGGCACTCGGCTTCCTCACGGCGGTTTCCAAAGTGGTCACGCCCGATGCTATGAAGAAGGCGCTGCCTGGCCTGGTGCCCGACCGCTTCCTGAAGATCAACATCAAGGCATTCGACAGGGGCTATGAGCACGGCCTCAAGATGCAGAGCGAGATTGCAAGCGGGGGGTCAGCATGACCAAGAAGCGCACAGGCGTTTTTGTCTGCCACTGCGGCACCAATATTGCCGCCACTGTTGACGTGGCAAAGGTGGCCAAGGAGATGGCCGGCGAAGATACCGTTGCCTTCACCCAGGAATACGTCTACATGTGCTCGGAACCGGGCCAGGAGTCGGTGGTCCAGTCCATCAAGGACAACAAACTGGACAGCATCGTCGTTACCTGCTGCTCGCCCAACCTGCATGAGAAAACCTTCCGCGACAACGCGCAGCGGGCTGGCATCAACAATTTCACCTGTGAGATTGCCAACATCCGCGAGCAGTGCAGCTGGGTACATGCCGACAAGGTCAAGGGAACCGAAAAGGCAATCAAGATTTCGCGCAGCGTCGTGCGGCGCGTCAACCGCAACCTGCCGATGGATGCAGTCAAGGTTCCCGTCACCCGGCGCGCCATGGTCATCGGCGGCGGCATTGCCGGCATCCAGGCGGCGCTGGATATCGCCAATGCGGGAATCGAGGTGATTCTGGTCGAGAAACAGGCCACCATCGGCGGCCGCATGCTCCAGCTATCCGAGACCTTTCCGACCTTGGACTGTTCGCAGTGCGTGCTGTCGCCCAAGATGGTCG
>JAEHDA010000253.1 GCA_016880655.1 Rhodocyclaceae bacterium | reverse complement strand
GCGTATTATTATGCGCCCCTTTGCAGGCTCGGCACCGCACCAGCTCCGCTACTCAGATGCGCTTCACCCTACGCCTGATTCTTCTCGCATTCCTCGTCGCCGCCGGCTTCGCGGGCTGGCTGGCATGGTTTGCGTTCACCCCGGTTTCCATGGTCAGCACGCCGCTGGAATTCGAGATTCGTCCCGGACTCGGTCTGCGGGGCGCGGCCAACGAAATTGCCAGTGCTGGCGTCGAATTCCAGTCCTGGCAATTTTCCTGGCTGGGCCGATTTACCGGCAAGGCGTCCGGTATCAAGGCGGGAAGTTACCAGGTGACCGCTGGAGTCACCCCTTGGGATCTGCTCAACAAGCTAACGCGAGGCGATGTCACGCAGGCGGAGATCGTCTTTGTCGAAGGAAAAACCTTCCGGGAATTCCGCGCCGCCCTTGATGACAATCCCAACCTGCGGCACGACAGCACGGCGCTCAACAATGAACAGTTGCTGGCCCGTATCGGTGCCACGGAAATCCATCCTGAGGGTTTGTTTTTCCCGGACACCTACCTGTTTGCCAAGCAGTCGAGTGATCTAGATGTGCTTCGGCGCGCCTATCGGGCCATGCAGCGGCGTTTGGCATCCGAATGGGAAAATCGCGATCCTTCAGTGCCGTATGAGGAGCCTTATCAGGCGCTGATCATGGCTTCGATCGTCGAAAAGGAAACTGGCAGGACGTCGGATCGCCCCTTCGTTGCGTCGGTGTTTACCAACCGCTTGAAGCGAGGCATGTTGCTGCAAACCGACCCGACCGTGATTTACGGGCTCGGCGAGGAATTCGACGGCAATCTGCGCAAGCGGGATCTCATGGCGGATACCATGTACAACACCTACACGCGGGCCGGTCTGCCACCTACCCCGATCGCCATGCCGGGCCAAGCGTCGCTCCACATGGTCCTGCATCCGCCGGAATCGGACAAGCTCTATTTCGTTGCCCGCGGCGACGGCAGCAGCGTGTTCTCCCGCACCCTTGAGGAGCATAATCGCGCCGTAGCTCGCTATCAGAAGAAATCCGGAGGGAGTTGAGTGGCGCGTGGCAGATTCATCACGCTGGAAGGCCTCGATGGCGCCGGCAAGAGTACGCATTTGACCTGGCTGGTCGAAACCTTGCGCGCGCGCGGGCTGACTGTGGTTCAGACGCGCGAGCCCGGTGGCACTCCCTTGGGCGAGAAACTTCGGGCGCTGCTGCTGGCCGATCCGATGCATCTGGAAACCGAGGCGCTACTGATGTTCGCCGCCCGGCGCGAGCACATCGCTCAGGTAATAGAACCGGCTCTTATGCGGGGCGATTGGGTCGTATGCGACCGCTTCACCGACGCCAGCTTCGCCTATCAGGGCGGAGGCCGCGGCTTGGCAAGAGAAAAGCTCGCGGTGCTGGAGGAATGGGTCCAGGCTGGTCTCCAGCCTGACCTGACTCTGATGTTCGACGTGCCCACTGAAGTGGCACGGAGTCGCGTTACCGGGATGGGCCGGGAACTCGATCGATTCGAGCGCGAAAAGTCCGAGTTTTTCGAGCGGGTGCGGAACGAGTATCTGGCTCGGGCAGCGGCCAGCCGGGGCCGCATGCGGACAATCGATGCATCGAGGTCGCTGGATCAAATCAAGAAGTCACTTCAAGAAATAATTGCAACCATCTGAATTTAAATACTTGCCGTGGCATGCTGGCGCATGGGGACAGCTCTGGGCGACCACTGCCGGCTTGCCGCATGCCTTGTTGCTTACCGGACCAGAGGGAATCGGCAAGGGGGAGTTCGCGAAAGCGCTGGCTGCTCGTTTGCTGTGTGAATCTCCGGCTGCGGACAGCGCTTGCGGCGGATGCTCATCATGTCGATGGTTCGCGTCGGAGAACCACCCGGACATTCGTCATGTCATCCCGGAGGCGGACGCCGACTCGGAAGATTCTTCCGCGGAGGGAGATCGGAAAAAGGCGAGCAGACAGATCCTGATTGATCAGGTGCGCGCACTGGAGGATTTCGTGTTCATCGGCGGCCATCGGAATGGGGCGCGGGTGATTGTGATCGAACCAGCCGAAGCGATGAACCCGTCAGCGCAGAATGCACTTCTTAAGATACTTGAAGAACCACCTTCAAGTGTTTATTTTATATTGGTTTCATCTCGCTGGCGCCGCTTGCTGCCGACGATACGCAGCCGCTGCCGGGCGTTGAAGCTGCCTCGACCGTCTACTACCGAGGCGAATACGTGGATCAACAGCCAGGGTGACAAGGCGGCAGCCGAACTACTGCCGCTGCTGGGTGACGCACCCTTGCTGGCACTGGCCGTGAACGAGCGCGGGCGTGGCTCGATACTTGTGAGCGTACTGGCGACACTGGCTGATCCCGGCCGCGACCCGTTGGCGCTCGCGGCACGTTGGCAGAATCAACTCCAATTGAAAAGCGAAGCCGGCCTGCCGATGGAAAACTTCGTCCAGGTTGTCCAGAAATGGATGTTCGATCTGGTACTTTTCAAACTCGCCAGTCGCTCCCGTCTCGCCGGGGGGCGCAAGGATACCGTGCGTCAGCTGACGGAGAAAGCCACCGCGCGCGGCCTGATACGTTGCTACAATGAATTGATGAAATTTCGGGCACTGGCTTCGCATCCCTTGAACCCGCAACTCTTCCTTGAGGATATCGCCGAGCGCTACCTGCGCGCTTTGGCGGTGGAGCGGCCATGAGTGATCCGGTTCCATCGCCCAAAGGCGCCGGCGCAAAGCCGAGCGTCCTGTCGTTGAACATCAATTCCAAGTCCGCGCTCTACTCCGCGTACATGCCATTTCTGAAACGCGGCGGCCTGTTCATCCCTACAACGCGCGAGTATGCCTTCGGCGATGAGGTATTCATACTGCTGACCCTGATGGACGAACCTTCGCGCCTGCCCATTGCCGGCAGTGTCGTCTGGGTGACGCCAGAGGGTAGCCAGGGCAACAAGGCCCAGGGCATTGGCGTGCAGTTCAGCGGTGACGAGAGCGGACAGGCCGTGCGCCAGAAGATCGAGGGCATCCTCGGCGGGCATCTGAGTTCCTCGCGCGCGACGCACACGCTCTGACCTGAATGCTTGTCGATTCGCATTGCCATCTGGATTTTCCGGAGCTGGCGGAGGCGCTGCCGCAGCTCCTTGATCGCATGAAGACGGCTGGCGTTGGCGCGGCCCTGTGCGCCGGAGTCACTCTGGAGCGCTTTCCTGCGGTCATCGACATCGCCCGTCGTTACCCGAACATCTATGCGGCTGTCGGCGTGCATCCCGATACCCAGGAGGGTGCCGAGGCCGATATCGAAACCCTGGTGCGCATGGCCAACGACCCCAAGGTGGTAGCGATCGGGGAAACAGGGCTCGATTATTACCGGCTCGAAGGCGATCTGGAGTGGCAGCGTCGCCGCTTCCGCACCCACATAGAGGCCGCCAAGGGTTGCGGCAAGCCTCTGATCATTCATACCCGCGCCGCGAAGGACGACACACTGAGCATCCTCGAAGAAGAGCGGGCAGGACAGGTCGGCGGCGTATTCCATTGTTTCACCGAGGACCGCGAAACCGCGTGGAAGGCCATCGAAATGGGCTTCCATGTATCGTTTTCCGGTATCGTCACCTTCAAGAATGCGGTTGAGTTGAAGCAAGTGGCTGCGGAGTTGCCTCTGGATCGGATCATGGTGGAGACCGACTCGCCCTATCTGGCGCCCGCGCCATACCGGGGCAAGACAAACGAACCGGCTTTCGTCCGCTATGTCGCTGTGGAGGTCGCCAAGCTCAGGGGGATATCGCTAGAAGCGCTCGCCGAGGCGACCACGGCGAACTTTTTCCGTCTGTTCGGTGTCACTCTCAGCCATGAAGCGTAATCACGCGATCTCGTTGCTGGGCCTGCTCTTGGCCTTGGCCGTGCCGGGAAGTGCCGCCGGGGGCGCGTATGAGGACATCCTCGTGGCTGCCCGCGAGGGCAGGACTGAAACTGTCATCGATCTGGTCCAGCGCGGCCTTGATCCGAATACCTCAGACGCCATGGGAACGACCATCCTGATGATGGCGGCGGGAAATGGCAATGAACAACTTCTAGAATTTCTCTTAAGAAATAACGCCAATTTATTGAAACAAAATAGATATGGCGATACGGCATTGGCAATGGCAGCCCTGAACGGGCACCGGTCGATTGTCGAGCGGCTGGTCGAATCGGGAGCCCAGATCGACAGCCCGGGCTGGAACGCATTGCACTACGCCGTATTCAGCGGACATGCCGAAATTGTCCGCTATCTGATTGCCAAGGGCGCGAAGCTGGATACCCGTGCCCCGAATCGGCATACGGCTCTGATGCTGGCCGCTCGCAACGGGCATCGAACGGTTGTGAAGATACTCCTGGACGCCGGGGCCGATCCGAACATGGGCGACCTTGAGGGCAATACAGCGATTGGCATTGCCCTCAAGGCCGGCAATCATGAGATCGCCGGTTTTCTCCGCACTTCTGCCACCGGCCGATAAAGGCCGGGAGGGTCAAGCAGCCGCCTGAATCCGCTTGACCAGCGCAGCCGCGAACTCGCCGGTCGAGGCCTTGCCGCCGAGATCACCCGTGCGGATGTTGTCGACGTTCAATGTCTGGTCGATCGCCTTGCGCAGCCGGTCCCCGAGGTCCACGCGGCCCACGTGGTCGAGCATCATCGCTGCTGCCAGCATCAGCGCAATCGGATTGGCGACACCCTTGCCGGCAATGTCAGGCGCCGAACCGTGGACGGCCTCGAAGATCGCGGCATGCTCGCCGATGTT
>JAEHDA010000252.1 GCA_016880655.1 Rhodocyclaceae bacterium | reverse complement strand
GGTCTCCGGAAACATCGAGAACTTCATCATGGTGTAGCCGAGCATGACGGTCGCACCGAGGCTCAGGTCGTTGTTGACCTTGTAGGCAACGAGCGGGTTGACCCGCAGGTAGCCGACCTCGGAGGTCAGCTCGTCCTTCGTGCCGGCGGAGGTCATCACGTTCTGGAAGTCGACGCCCATCCCGCCCTGGGCGTAGGCGCCGATGCCGAACGACCAGGGGCTGCCGGCGGAGGTGTGAACGTAGCCGAGTGACGGCATGTAGAACTGCTGGCTTTCGCCATCGACTTCCTGGTAGGGGTCCTGGTACTTCAGGTCGGGCATCAGCACGGTCAGGCCGATGTTCGCCGAGCTGGCCGACCTCCTCGACACCACCGCCGGGTTCCCGCCGGCGACCGCGGCGGCGTCACCGTCGACCGCCACGTCCGCACCACCCCTGCCGATCGAGCGCGCGCCGTAGCCGATCATGTCCATGCCGTTGGTGGCGCCGGCCGGCGCCGACGCGAAGGCGCCGACGAGCGCCGCCGCACAGACAACCCTGAACACTTTCTTCACCATTGCCGTCCCTCCCCGGTTTGCCTGCGTCCGCGCGCCGCTGCGGGCGCGCGCAATGCGAATGCGGCAGAAGCGCGTCCCGCACCGGAGAGCGCCCCTCCGCCCAGTCTTCAATCTAGGTCGTGACCCCGTCGAGCCGCAACCGAAAAGCGACGCGCCCGGGCACTGACAGCCTGACAGAGCGACCTGACAAGTTGGCACTCTGCCGTCGTGTGAAAGCACGCACCACCACATGACCCGGGCAACGCCGGGCATTTTCCCCTCGCCACACCCGCTGACCCCGGCCTTCGTGGGTGGTATGGAATTTGCTATTTACTTTCCCGTTTCACTCCGGCGGCGTGCATGCACCCCCGGAGCGAGGCGGCGAGAAACTGACGAGAGCGATCGATCGGACAAGGCCATGGACAGGGAGGTGAGGGCCGGAGAGCACGAGCGCGCAGGGTGTCCCAGCACGGGGAGCGGATGTTCCCAGGTGAGTCCCGCCAGCGGGACCGTCAACAAGGAGGAGAGCTGATGCCGAGTTACGTTCTCACGGAGAAGTGCGACGGGTGCAAGGGGCAGGACAAGACCGCCTGCCAGTACATCTGCCCCAACGACCTCATGGTGCTCAACCGCGACATCATGAAGGCCCACAACCAGGAAACCGACCAGTGCTGGGAGTGCTACAACTGCGTGAAGATCTGCCCCCAGCAGGCGATCGAGATCCGCGGCTACCAGGACTTCTGCCCCCTGGGCGCCAACGTCATCCCGATGCGCTCGACCGACTCCATCATGTGGACGATCAAGTTCCGCAGCGGGATCATCAAGCGCTTCAAGTTCCCGATCCGCACCACCGTCGAGGGGTCGATCGACCTGTACGGCGGCAAGCCCGAGCCCGATTTCGCCAAGCTCAAGAGCTCCGGCTTCTTCAACTACGAGGCCCGCAAGTAGTCGCCGGGCGGACCAGGGAGGAATATAAATGGAAAAAGAGACCTGCACCTTCTCCTACTGCGCGAAGCCCCAGGTGATCGAGGTCGAGACCGACCTGCTGCTCATCGGCGGCGGCATGGCTTGCTGCGGCGCCGGCTACGAGATCATGCGCTGGGCCGATGCGGTCAAGCAGGAGACCGGCACGGAGCTGCGCATCAAGCTGATC